>JAYSUY010000351.1:0-5116 GCA_043718855.1 Saprospiraceae bacterium
TTAAAACCCGTTGAAAGGGTCGCATTCACTCCCGGCGTTAAAACGCCGGGTTAGTCAAAATTGACAAAACACTGGTAATCAACTCGCAGCAAGTCTAATCTAACAAAGTAGAATTAGCCGCCCGTGTCAACCCCACCCCCGACCCCATCTCCACTGGAAGGGGAGCCACGGCATACACCGAGACGCGTACTGCATCGAGTGTCGCATCCGGCAGGTGACGTACGAGGGGCCGGGGGTAGGGTTGACACTTGATTTTCACAAAAAAACACCTTTTCTCCAACCATGCCCTCACTACTCAAACACCTCATCTACCTGCTCCTCCTCTGCGCATACGCGCTGCCCGCCCAGACCACCATCTACCGCAACAAGTTCAGCCAGCGGGTGGACTCCGCCGCCGGGTACGACAACTACGACCGCATCACACCGCTGTACAGCAGCGTGGTGCGGGTACACGAGTATTCCGTAAAAAACGGCCTGCGGCGGGTGGGCCAGTGGAAAAACTATAACCCTGACTCTCTGCACAACGCGATTCCGGTGGGGCAGCACCGAAGTTTCCGCGCCCCCGATACGCTCTGGACGACCCAAAACTACCTCGACGGCAAGTTGGCGGAACGCCGCGCCTACTACCCGGACGGCAAACTCAAACGCCTCGAACAGTATCAGGGCGACTCAATGCTGGTGGGCCAGTGTTTGCGGCCCGATGGCACAGAGATGCCGTTTTTTGCCTTCGAGCGGGCGCCCGCGTTTCCGGGCGGCGAGCGGGCGTTGATGCAATACCTGAGCGAAAACCTGAATTACCCCATCAAAGCCCGTCGGCGCGGGGTGCAAGGCTCGGTGCTGGTCACTTTCGTGATCGAAAAAAACGGCGACGTGAGCAGCGTGGAGGCCGTGCGGAAAATCGGCACCGGCTGCGACGAGGAGGCCGTGCGCGTGATCCGCGAAATGCCGCGCTGGACACCCGGTTATATGGACGAATACCCGGTGAAGGTGAAGTACACCCTGCCGCTGCGGTTTCGGCTGGAGTGACAAAGCAAAGGCATAAGGCCGCCGAATAAGTGGCTCGATAAAATTAGTGTAAAAACTTAGCCGCTCAACCCACCGCGACAACAATGGGACACGGATTGGACAGATAAAACGGATTCAAACAGATTTCACCTCAAAATCCTTTTTTAGGAACGTGTAAACAATAAGTTGTAAGCATTCAATCGCACAAAACGAAACCCTGAAGGGGTTGAACATGAATAGCCCCGGATGCAATCCGGGGAAATTGTGTTGTGAGTTTAATACAACCCTGAAGGGGTTGAACATGAACATTTTAGGTCCACATCACGCTAAGTTCAACCCCTTCAGGGTTGCTCCCTCGTCTATTCATAAAACCCGGATTGCATCCGGGTCTATTCAAGTTCAACCCTTTCAGGGTTGTGCGAAAGTCCTATTCTTGCCTTTGTTGGCGTCCTCGCCAACAAACTCCCTTAACTTCACAACTTATTTTTTACACGTTCCTTATCTGCCTAAATCTGTCCGATCCGTGTCCCATTCTTGTCGCGGTGGGCAGTCAAAAGGGCTGCCTAAGTTTTTACCAATTAGTTTAGGTTATCTCGCAAAGGCGCGGAAGCGCAAAGCATTCAAAATCAAAACTTTGCGCCTCTGCTCCTTTGCGAGACATTTGTGTTGGGGTATTTCCGGTGTTCCATGCTCGCCAGTGCGTAACAGGAGGTTGCCCAACTGCTTTTCCGCACACCCATCGTCCATTTTCGGACAAGCCAACTGCTGTAAAAATTTTCTAAAAAACTGTATCCCAACACTTTGCAAAGTCGGCACACAGGTTGGCTTACTTTCCTCATGCGGAAACAATACCCCCGCAGCACCCGACGGTCATGCTGTACACCAACATCAAACTCGCTTGCCGCAACCTCCTGAACAACCCCACTTTTAGCCTGCTCAACCTCAGCGGTTTGGCAGTCGGCATGGCCGCTTGTCTGCTCATCGCGCAGTTTGTGCGCTACGAGTGGAGTTACGACCAGCAAAGTCCGCACACCGCACACATCTGGCGGGCTTTCAACGAAACCGTCACCGACGGCAAGGTGGTGACGCAGGATGCCAACACCCACTCGATCTTGGGTCCTTCTCTGCTGAACGATTTGCCCGGCGAGGTCGTGGATTTTGTCCGCTTGTTCAACCACGGCGAAGCCGAAATCACCATTTTTCACAACAACCAGCCGCTGCAACTCGTCGGCGCATGGATGGCTGATCCAGGCTTCCTGCGGATGTTCCCCCAGCGGTTTTTGGCGGGCCAAGAAGCGGGCTGTTTGGACGCGCCATTTTCCATGATCCTGTCAAAAAGTACGGCGGAGCAACTGTTTGGCACAGCCGAAAATGCGGTGGGTCAGTCGCTCCGGGTACCCGGCGGCAACTTCGCGGGCAACTACATGGTGCATGGCGTGGTAGCCGACCCGCCACAGAATACACACCTGAAATTCAATGCGTTAGTAAGTTACGAAACCCGGCACGCGCTGGGCCACGAAGACAATTGGAGCGACTACTGGGAGTACACTTACTTCCAACTTTCCCCCACCGCTGACCCGCAACGGGCGGCCCACAAACTGGCCGAGTACTCGGAGCAGCACCTGAAAAACGAGGGCATCCGGCTCGCCATGCAGCCCCTGACCGACATCCACCTGCACTCGCGGCTGACCTACGAAATTGAACCCAACAGCGATGCCCGAACAGTAGGGTTCCTCGCACTCGTGGCCGCTTTTGTGCTGCTGATCGCTTTTGTCAACTACATCAACCTGACCACCGCCCGATCGCTGGGACGAGCGAAGGAGGTGGCGCTGCGCAGAGCCGTAGGCGCACGACGCAGCCAACTCATCGGGCAATTTTTACTGGAGGGCGGCTTGCTCAACGGCTTGGCGGTGGTGCTGGCCGTTGTGCTGGTGCTGGCTGCGCTGCCTGTTTTTTCCGACCTCACGGATCGGCCACTCGATACGGTGCCAGGCCTTGATGCGATCTTCTGGCAAACGGTGGCAGGGCTGTGGGCAGCAGGAGTCGTGGCGGCTTGCCTGTACCCTGCGGTGATGCTTTCGGGTTTTTCACCGATGGCAGCGCTCAGTGGGCGTTTTTTCAAAAAAAAGGACAACGCCTCGCTGCGCAAAGGGCTGGTTGTGTGCCAGTTTGCTTGCTCCACTGCGCTTGTCGTGGCGGTGCTGGTGGTGTCCCGGCAACTTGCTTTTTTGGAAAACCACGACAAGGGCCTTTCGCTCGAACAAGTGGTGGCCCTGAAAACGCCACAGTTCAACTGGCAGCAAGACTCGCTGAACCGCCGCGAAATGGGGTTTTTGAAAAATGAAATCGCCCGGCTGAGTGGCGTGCAGTCGGTGGCGGTATCCAGCGTGGTGCCGAGCCTCGGCCTCTCCACCATCAGCGGCACAAACAGCGGGATGCAGTGGCTGAAAAAACCAGCAGCAGCGAGCCGAGCCACGGTGTATTTTTTGAACACGGAGCGGGCGTTTTTCCCCACCTACGGCATCCGGTTTTTATCCGGTCAGCCCTACGAGCCAGCCAACCGCCGGGCCGTGTACCAGAATGTGGTGATCAATGAGGCTTGCCGCCGGATGTTGGGCTTCCCCAGCCCAGAAGCCGCTGTTGGCGAGGAGGTTGTATTCCTGAACAGTCCTGAAAATCACCTGAGGGTGCATGGCGTGGTAGCCGATTTTCACATCGAATCGCTGAAAGAGCCGACCCGCCCGACGCTGTACTACTGCTCGCCAGAGATGACACGGGGCTATGTTTCGGTGAAATTGAGCAGCGGCGAGGCGCAGCCCGTGCTGGCAGAAGTGGAGCGGATTTGGCGGCGCACATTCCCGGAGAGCGTTTTCGAGCCGCAGTTTCTGGATGAGCAATTTGCAGCGCAGTACCGCGCTGAACAGCAATTGGGGAAGGTGTTTGGCGGCTTCGCGCTACTGGCCATTTTTGTGGCTTGCCTCGGCTTGTTTGGCCTCGCTTCGTTTACCGCTGAGCAGCGCACGAAGGAAATCGGCATCCGCAAAGTGCTGGGCGCAAGCGTAGCGGGCATCGTCGGTTTGCTGAGCCGCGACTTGCTGAAACTCGTGGCTATCTCCTTCATCATCGCTGCTCCCATCGCCTACTGGCTGATGGAACGCTGGCTGGTAAATTTTGCCTATCGCATTGATATTCAAGGCTGGATGTTTGTTGCGGCAGGGTTAGCCACGGCTTTGATCGCTGCATTTGCAGTGGGTTTTCAGAGTGTGCGGGCGGCTCTGGCCAACCCAACAGATTCTCTCCGAAGCGAGTGAGGAATCTCCAACTCAACCCCGCTTCGCCAATGCCGTGATGTCCTTTACCTCCAACACCTGCTTGTCGTAGCCATGCACGGCAGCGTTGATCATGGCCAGCCCCATTTCTTTCAGCGTAGAAACCATGCCCGGCAACACCGCCCGAAAAACCGGGTACAACCAACTGAGGTACTTGTAATAACTCAGCGTATTTTTCAGCCCCGGAGTGGGGTGCAAGTAGCCGGGGCGGAAGGCGTAGGCACGTTTAAACGGCAACCGCATCAGGTCGTTTTCGGTTTTGCCCTTCACCCGCGCCCACATGATGCGCCCCTGTTCGGTGCTGTCAGTGCCCGAGCCAGAAATATAGCCGAAGGTCATCGCTGGGTTTTGACGGCTCACCGTTTCAGCAAAATGCAGCGTCAGGGTGTGCGTCATGCGGGTAAAATCGGCTTCGTTCATGCCCACCGACGACACGCCAAGGCAAAAAAAGCAGGTGTCGTAGCCCGCTAACTGCGCTTCGATACCGCTCAGATCGAAAAAATCTGTGTGCAGAATTTCCTTCAATTTGGGGTGAGCAACGCCGCACGACTTGCGCCCCACAACCAGTATGGCCTCTACCTGAGGGTGCTGCAAACATTCATGCAAAACGCCTTCGCCGACCATTCCGGTGGCACCTGTGATGATGACTTTTATCATTTTTCTTGTTTAGAATGGTTGGGTTTCAACCGGTAAGTGGCCTTAGTTCTACTTTGTTACTTTAAAAAAGTGGGATTGTCATGTCGTAGCGAAGCGGAGACATCCACACAAGCCAAGCCTTTTGG
>JAYSUY010000352.1:0-15376 GCA_043718855.1 Saprospiraceae bacterium
GAACAGCCAAAAAGACCAGCAGCACCAGCAGCCCGATAGAAGCAATGGTGGATTTGTACAGAAACGTCCAGAAAAAATACAACCGCCAACCCCGTCGAGAATATTCACCATCCAAGTATTGAAAGGTCTCCTTTTTTTTCCAGATGTCCTGAAACATGGCGTGGAAAGTCTGCATACCAAAGCCCTTCCAAAAGTCGAAAGCCGGGAGTTTGGCAGCGAGCAAATCCTCCTTCGTGGTGCCCCAACTGACGGCCAATTTGTTCAACTCAGTTTGAATCATGCGGTTGTCCTTCCAGACCACAATGTGCGAGTCTTCCGACCCCGATTTGAGTTGAAAAAGGTAGGTAGCCCAGATCATGCACAGCAAAATGAGGGGGCTAAGCAGGAAGCGCCGCAGGTGCAGGTCGTGCTTTTTCCTCCAAAAAATGAGGCAGAGGAGGGTGGACAGGAAAAGCGAGATGGCAGTGAATTTGGTCAAGAAGGCAACACCAGTGGCAAAATTCAGGAGCAGGAAGTTCCTCCACGACGGGTTTGTGGCATAACGCCACAGCGAAAAAACGGAAAAGTAAAACGCCAGCGCAAAGCCCCCGTCGAGCGTAGCAATCTGCCCATTAGCCAAAAAAGTGGGTTCAAACGCCAAAAAAACCAGTGCTGCGAAGGCAGCAGTCCGACCCCACAGCGTCTTCGTCCACCGGTACACGAATAGCAACAGACCAATCGAAAGCAGGATGACCACCGTGCGTGTGTCGTGCAGGATGCGGTACCAAGGCACCTGGTTTTTAAACAAAAAATCCTTGCCGTATCGCTGCCAACTGTACAGACCAGACTCGTGCTGGGACAAGGGGTCGGCACCTTCTATCAGCAGCGGGATACAAAACAGGTAGCGCAACAAGGGCGGGTGGGTGGTATCCGTGTAGCGGCCTGTAGTCATGTAGTTGTAGCCGCCGGGTATGTTTGCCAACTCGTCATCGACGGGCGAAAACTGTTGTTGCGACCGCCACATGAAGGCAAACGCCCCCATTAGGATCAACGCCAAGAGTGTAGTTGCTGCCCAATCCTTTCTGGCAAGTATGAATTTGTTCATATCAGCCACAAAAGTACATTGGCTGCCGCTCCCGCTGCCAGATCGTCCAACATTACTCCCCAACCTCGCGGCACAGCCTCCAAACGCCTGATGCCCAGTGGTTTCCAAATATCGAAAATGCGAAACAGCACAAACGCGGCGAGCAAGTGCGGCGCATCCACTGCATGGCCGAGCATAGCCACCCAGAGGCCCGCCACCTCATCCAGCACGAAAGGTTTGGGGTCTTCGCCCCAATCGGGAGCCAAGTCGCGGGCGGCTTTTACCCCGATGAGCGTAGCCGCTACGGTGGCGGCCAGCAGTCCGGGTAGCATCTGGCTGCCTGAGCAACCGAGAAACGGCAGCAACGCGAGTACGCCTGCTGCCGATCCCCAAGTGCCGGGTGCGACGGGCAAAAAGCCTACGCCGCCCACACTACCCGCCCATTTCTGCCACGAGCGCGTGGTCGGCGGCCATTTCTTCATAATATTCTAAACCCAGGTGGGTGATCAGGTCTTCGCCCATGAGGTGGCGCAGCGTGTTTTCGAGTTTGTGCAGCTGCTTGAACACGTCGTGGATCGGCTCCAAGCCTGGTGCGGTCTGCGGCGCTTTGAAGTAAAACGACAGCCACTCTTGGATGCCACCCATGCCAGCCCGCTGCGCCAAATCGAGGAACAGCGCGAGGTCAAGCACGATGGGAGCCGCCAGAATCGAGTCGCGGCAGAGGAAGTTGATCTTGATCTGCATCTGGTAGCCGAGCCAGCCGAAAATGTCGATGTTGTCCCAACTTTCCTTGTTGTCGCCGTGCGGCGGGTAGTAGTTGATGCGGATTTTGTGGTACAGGTCGCCGTAGAGTTCGGGCTGCTGCTCTGCGTTGAAAATGCCATCCAGTACATTGCCCTTCGACACCTCTTTGGTACGGAAATTTTCAGGCGCATCCAATACCTCGCCGTCGCGGTTGCCCAGAATATTGGTGCTGAACCAGCCGCGCACACCCAGTGCGCGGGCGCTCAGGCCAGGCGCGACGATGGTTTTCATCAGCGTCTGGCCCGTTTTGAAATCCTTGCCGCAGATGGCAACCTCCTGATCCAGTGCGAGTTCGAGCAGTGCCGGGATGTCGCAGGTCAGGTTGGGTGCGCCGTTGGCGAACGGCACTCCGCATTTCAGCGCAGCGTAGGCATAAATCTGGGACGGCGCGATCTCCGGGTCGCCGTCGCGCAGGCCCTGCTCGAAGGCTTCGAGCGAAGCGTGTACCGCGCTGGCCTCGATGTAGGCTTCGGTGGAAGCGCACCACACGATCACGAGCCGGTCGCAGTTGTTTGAGGTTTTGAAGTCCCGGATGTCGGCCATCAGTTGCTCCGCCAAATCCATTTTGGAGGAACCCGTTTTCACGTTCGGACCATTGATGTTGCGCACATAGCGCGAGTCGAACACCGCTGACATGGGCCGGATTTGCTCTAATTCAGGGCGCAGCGCGTTCAGCAGGTTTTGATCCAGCACCTTCGCGTGAGTAGCGGCTTGGTACACGTTGTCAGAAAAAATATCCCAGCCGCCGAACACCAACTGGTCGAGCGATGCAAGTGGCACGAAGTCCCGGATGAGCGGCTGGCGGTTGTCGGTGCGCTTACCGAGGCGGATGCGCGCCATCTGCGTGAGTGAGCCGATGGGCTGGCCCAGCCCCTGCCGTGAGGCGATGACCCCTGCGATGAATGTGGTGGCGACGGCTCCCAAGCCGGGGGTGAGGATGCCGAGTTTGCCCGTAGCGGGCGGGATGTGTACGTTTTTATCCATGAGTTACAGTTTGTAGAACAGTTGTAGATGGTTGATAAAGTTGATGAGGTTGATAAAGTTGATGGGGTTGATGAGGTTGATAAAGTTGATTATCAACCCTATAAAACCTCATCAACCACTTTCTAAAATTGCACCGTCCCCGCTATCCGGATGCCGAACTTGGCCGTCTGCGGATGATCAAGGTAAGTGAAGCGGCGGACTAAGTCCACTCGGAAAATTTTGAGGATATTACCTACACCTATGCTGGCCTCAATGTATGGTTTCTTTTCCAGCGTGTAGGTCAGTGGAGTGCCATCGGGGTAGGTCGGAAATTTATACAAACCAGAACCTGCTGTCGGTTGGTTTTGGTCGCTCACTTGGCCGTACAGCACTTTGAGGGTGGCGTACTCGCGGAATTTCAGTTTGCGCACCAAAGGTATTTTGTTGAGGAAAAAACCGTAGAAAGATTGCTCAACATTGACTGCGGCGTAGCGGTCGCTGACAAATTCCATGAAGTTCATCAGGCTGTACGACATGAAGCGTGTGCCAAAAGTCTGGTTGGCGCGGTGTACCGTGAGCAGCGGGTAAGGCACCTTGCCGAACACGCCGCCGCCTTCGAGGTACAGATAATTGTAGCCAAATGGTGGAGTATTGGTGAACTTGTACGCGCTGGCCGTCACCTCGTTGAAGTCGTACTGGCTGCCGAAAATGCCGCTTACACCACGCGCATAGCGCACCTGTGTGATGAGGTTGAACCTTACCCGTTGTCGCCAGCCGTTTTGTGTCTGGTAAAACTCCTCGCCCGGCGCGTAGCGAAACTGTACGAATGGCTTGGCCGTCACGACGGGTGTGCCGGCTGTCATCACGTCGTCGGTCGGTAAAAATTTTAGACTGCCCTGCGAGGCCAGTTCCCGGTGCTCGAAGCCTGCGGTGACCGCGAGATGGTTGTAGAACTCATGCTCGTACTGAGCCAGAAACTTTTTCTGAAACAAAAATCGGTCGTTGGTACCCCGCGTGAACGAAGTGGACAGGTTGGTGGCGATGAACATACCAATCGGCACTACGCCCGGAATCATCAGGTCTTCCTGATAATTCAGGCGCAACAGGTTGTACGGGAACTGGTTGTAGGCCCGCTTCGAGAGCGAGATGTTGGCCCCGATGCCGCCCTTCCAGCGGGTGTCCTTGAGTCCGTAAGCAACATAGCCCTCTAAATTGACGCGCTTGCTGAAAAAAATATTCGTGCGCCCGCCGATGCGGAATCGGTCGCCTTCTACAGCATTGAAAGAGTAAAACGTGTTGATGCGCCCGATTTCGAGGCCCGGCACAGGCTTCCAGTGGCCCAAACCGAGGGTGAACACGATCTTGGAGACCCGGCGAAACAGCATCGTATTTTGCAAACTGTCCAAGTTGCGGTAAGTCGCCGCTTCGGCTTCGTTGAGTTGTAGGTGGCGGGCTTGTTGCCAAAAAGTGGTGTCCTTTCGCTCTGCGTTGGCTGCCAATGTACGCGATTCGAAGCCGCGAGCAAACACCGAGTCGGGTATCGGGATGTCCATTTCGGGTACTCGGTGCGACACATATTTTTGCCCGAAAAAGCCCAAGCCGCGCTGCGCCAAGCCGAAGTCCAAATTGCAAGTCTCTTCCGCCAGCACCCACTTTCCGGTCGTGGACATTTTTTGAAAATCCTGCTCCACCTCCAAGTATCGCACCCAGTTGAGGTTGATCTGCGGATTCACCGTGAACTTGATGCGCTGCACCGGGTAGGTGCTGTCGAGGGCGATGTAGAGGTCGCCTTGCAGCAGCATGTCGTTTTTGTTGCGGGGAAAAAACTGGAGGCGCACGATGCGGCTGCCGTTTTCCACGGTCGTATCGGCGGGGTAGTAGCGGTAAAAAAGTGGTGCGCGGTCGGCAATCGGGCTGAGGAAGTGGTCCGTGAGCAGCACGACGTAGTTGTCGTAAATATTGATGTCCTGATACAAGTAGCGGATGTACTTCTCGAGACCGTCGTCATCCATGAGCGGGAAGCGCACTTTCTGGAGGGCTTTCACCACTGTTTTGCTCCGTTTGGGGCTGCTTTGGCTGTAAAAATCTTGTACCGACTCTTGTAAGTAGGCTGGCACCACGCCTTTACCTTTTAGTTTGGTGGTATCGGTGTTGTCGAGCGCGAATTTCCAGGAGCGCAGCATTCGGCGGTTCTTAGTCTTGTCCGATACGTTGCTCAGGCCCACCATCACTTTTTCATATTGCTCTTCGTGGAAACTGCTGAAGTTTTCCGTCCGGTTGCGGTCGCGATTGGCCACCACGAGTTGGATGAGTTCGACGGCAGGGTTGTTTTTGTTGCGGTATTTTTTGGGCTTCACCACCACCTCTTTCAGCACCTCGCTCTGTTGTTCGAGTATGATGTTGAGGATCGCAGAGTCCTGCGATATCTTCACCGTAAGGCTCTGATAACCAACGCACGAGATACGCAGTTCGGTGAGGCGCTTGGGCGAGCGAAGAAGGAATTTACCGTCGTCGTTTGTGCGGGTACCGAGGTTTTGTCCAGGTGCGCCGACAGTAGCGAACGCAACTGGCTCTTTCGTAGCGGCATCCGTAATGCTGCCCTTCACGACAAAACTTTTTTGCGCAAATACGGGCAGGCTGAACAGGACGAGCACTGCGAGGGTCAGGCATCGGAGCCAGAATAGACTTTTCATGTATGTTGATTCGATGAATTGTTTGGATTCGTTGGGTACTTACTGGCGGAGGCCGCTTTTGGGTTTCTGGGGAAGCCAAGTCGGACTCTTTGGGGATGTTGCACGGTCCTAAACTGGCGGGTGGCAGGTTTGTTTCAGATTTTTCTGAACTTTTTCGGGTGCAAAAGTCGAGCCTTTTGAAAACAGCAGAAAGGAAAAATCGGTGGGTTGTCGTTTTGGGCGGATGAACTGTGCCAGCAACCAACCAACAACAACCAACAACTGACGTACTTTTGCCACACATGAACTGGAATATGTTTCTCACCCTACTCCGCAAGGAGATTCTGCTCGAATTTCGCCAGCGGTACGCCATCAGCGGCATCGTGTTGTATGTGTTCAGCATGGTGTTCGTGGTGTACGCAGCCAGTGTGCGCGTCACCGGCCCGCAGCAGTGGAACGTGCTGTTCTGGCTCATCGTGCTGTTTGCCAGCATCAACGCGGTGGTGAAAAGTTTTGTGCAGGAAAGCGGTGCTCGGCAACTGTACTACTACCAACTGGTCGACCCGGCCATGCTGCTGTTGGCAAAAATCGTGTACAATACGCTGTTGCTCTTGGTGTTGAGCGTCTTGGCTTTCGGCACTTTCAGCCTCGTGGTGGGCAACATGGTGAAAGACCCCGGCCTATTTGCGCTGGTCTTGCTGCTCGGCAGTTTGGGGTTCAGCATCGCGTTCACGTTCATCTCCAGCATCGCGGCAAAAGCCAACCACGCGGCCACGCTGATGGCCATCCTCAGTTTCCCGGTAGTGCTGCCCATCCTGCTCACGCTCACGCGGCTCTCACAGATTGCGCTCCGGGTCATCCAAGACACTTCTTACTCCCGCGACATCATCAATCTGCTGGCGATCGATGCGATCTTGGTGACGCTGACTTTTGTGCTGTTCCCGTATGTGTGGCGGGACTGACAGCAAACGGTGTAAGTGCAACACCATTGAGAGTAACTTTTAGCAAGAAGATGGAACACAAATTAAGCGTCGTAGTGAATTCCCCTCGGCCTGACTACAGGCTTTTTAGTGTATTTATTTGGGGTGACAGCCATAGTGTTGATTCTGATGGAGACAGTTACAACCCAGCAAGCAACACTTGGAGTTACCTGTATGTGGGTAGTCGAGAATTGCACGGCCAAAATTTTGAAATACACCAAGTTGAAGAAACCTCATTGGTATTTGAGGTAAGCTCTGAAAATGAACTCATGGCAAGAAGAGCCGCCTTTTTTCTGGCAAAGGAAACAAACGGGCAAATCCATTGGGCAGATGGGATGCTGTATCGATTTGATTTCCTTTCGGGCATGTTGGGGGAAGACTTTGACCTGTCGCTGGCCTTGCAACGTGCAGATGAGAGCATTTGGAGGAAGTCGACATTGGAAAATCCTTATCCCAACTTGTGACTATTGGAGGTTCGACTTCAAGTCGAACCTCCAATACTTCGCCCCTACACCGCCAGACATACATATTTCGTCTCCAAAAATTCCTCCAGCCCATACTTCGAGCCTTCGCGCCCGATGCCACTTTCCTTCATGCCGCCGAAGGGTGCGACCGTGGTCGCGATCAGGCCGGTGTTTACCCCGATCATGCCGTAGTCCAGTGCCTCCGCTACGCGAAATACTCGCCCGACATCGCGCCCATAGAAGTACGCTGCCAGGCCGTAGGGCGTGTCGTTAGCCATCGCAATCGCCTCATTTTCAGTATTAAAGCGAATGACTGGAGCCACCGGGCCAAAAATTTCTTCCTGTAAAATATCCATGTCCGCACTGATGTCAGCCAGCACAGTCGGCGCGTAAAAAGTGCCTTCCAGCGCATGACCACCCGTCAGCACCCTCGCGCCCTTGCCTGTTGCATCGCTCACGAGCCGCTGTACTTTTTGGAGGGCTTCTGCATTGATGAGTGGGCCGATACTCACGCCCTGCTCGGTGCCGGGGCCGACTTTTTGCTTCAGCACGGCGGCAGTAAATTTTTCCAAAAACGCTTCATACACCGATTCCTGCACGAAAATGCGGTTGGCGCACACGCAAGTCTGGCCCGCGTTGCGGTATTTTGAGCCGATGGCCCCGTCCACCGCAGCGTCCAGATCGGCATCGTCGAACACGATGAACGGCGCATTTCCACCCAGTTCGAGGGAGATTTTTTTTACCGTGCCAGCACTTTGGCGGTACAAGATTTTGCCCACTTCTGTGCTTCCGGTGAAAGAAATTTTACGCACAACAGTACTGTCTGTCAGCGTTTTGCCGATGATGGGCGCGTCCATGCCCGTCACGATGTTCAGCACCCCTGCGGGGAAACCGGCGCGGCTGGCGAGTTCGGCCAATGCCAATGCCGACAGCGGTGTTTCCTCCGAAGGTTTCAGCACGACGGTGCAGCCTGCGGCCAACGCGGGTGCCACTTTACGGGTGATCATGGCATTAGGGAAATTCCAAGGTGTGATAGCAGCCACTACGCCGACGGGTTGCTTCGTCACCAGCAGCCGCAGCCCGGCCATGTGGGGCGGGATGATGTCGCCGTAGGCGCGTTTGCCCTCTTCGGCAAACCATTCGATGAACGTAGCCCCGTAGCGCACTTCGCCGCGCGACTCGGCCAGCGGCTTGCCCTGTTCGAGGGTCATTAGCAGGGCGAGGTCTTCGGCATTTTCCAAAATGAGGTCGTGCCAGCGGCGCAGCACGGTGGCGCGAGCGGTGGCGGTTTTGGCCCGCCATTCGGGCAGCGCGGCTTCGGCAGCAGCGATGGCACGTTGGGTTTCGGCGATGCCACAATCGGCGACACGGGCGAGTTCATCGCCAGTGGCAGGGTTAGTGACGGGGAAGGTTTGGCCGGAGTCGGCAGCGGCCCATGCGCCAGCAATGAAGGCTTCGTGGCGAAGGAGGGTGGAATCTTTAAACATGAAAATGGTATGGATTGAGCGAGTAGGGGAGGGGCTTGAAAATTTGATGGGTAAAATTCCGCCAAACCTTTTGACATTCGCCCCCTCGAAGGCTAAAAGTTTTTTAAAAATCTATCCAGTATGAAACTACGCATGGGCATGGTCGGCGGCGGCCAAGGCGCGTTCATCGGCGGCGTACACCGCATGGCTGCTGCTTTGGACGGCGAAATCGAACTTGTTTGCGGGGCATTCAGCAGCGACCCTGACAAATCTCGCGCATCGGGCGCAGCATTTTACTTGCCTCCTCACCGCTGCTATGGCTCCTTCGCCGACATGATCGAGCAGGAAAAACTGCTCCCCGCCAGCGAACGGATGCACTTCGTCAGCATCGTCACGCCCAACCACGTCCACTACGCCCCAGCCAAGATGGCTTTGGAAAATGGCTTTCATGTCATCTGTGATAAACCGCTGGCTTTCAACATGGAAGAAGCGTTAGATTTGGAGAAGACAGTAAAAAAAACGGGCCTCATCTTCGCGCTCACCCACAACTACACGGGCTACCCGATGGTGAAACAAGCCCGCCAGATGATCCGGCACGGTGCTATCGGCGCGGTGCGCAAGGTGGTGGTGGAGTACCCACAAGGCTGGCTCAGTACCGACCTCGAAGCCTCCGGCCAGAAGCAGGCTGCTTGGCGCACCGACCCCAGCCGCAGCGGTATTGCCGGCGCGATGGGCGACATTGGTACCCACGCCGAAAACCTGGCGGAGTACATCACCGGCTTGAAAATCACGGAGCTGTGCGCCGACATCAGCACCTTCGTGCCGGGCCGCTTGCTCGACGACGACGGCAACGTGCTGCTCCATTTCGAGGGTGGCGCGAAGGGCATTCTCCACGCCAGCCAGATTTGTGCAGGAGAGGAAAACAACCTGAACATCCGCATTTACGGCGAAAAAGGCGGCCTCGAATGGCGGCAGATGGAGCCAAACACCCTGCTGGCGAAATGGCTCGACCAGCCTGTGCAAATCTTCCGCACCGGCGGCAATGGCACCTACCCCGAAGCAGCCGCGCACACCCGCATCCCAGCGGGCCACCCGGAGGGCTACTTGGAGGCCTTCGCCAACATCTACCGCAACTTCGCCCACTGCGTACAGGCCCGGCTGGAAGGCCGCGAACCGAACCCGCTGTACACCGATTTCCCGACCGTGCATGATGGGGTGCGGGGGATGCGGTTCATTGAAAAGGTGATTGAAAGCGGGAAAAGCGAATCAAAATGGGTCAAATTCTAAGCATGAAACTACATCCTATCCTTCCAGCCCTGTTGCTTGCGGCTCTTTTTTTGCTGTCGGCGCGGCCTATTGAGGCTCGACCCCTCACCCCTCACTCCTCAGCCCTCACCCCTCCCCCCGACACCGCCCGCCCCCGCAACATCATCTTCCTCATCGGCGACGGCATGGGCCTCACGCAGGTCACCGCCGGGTTGTACTCCAACCACAACAGCCTGAATCTGGAACGCTTCCCCGTCACCGGGCTGATGAAAACCCACTCGGCCAAGGAACTCATCACCGACTCTGCCGCCGGGGCCACTGCTTTTGCCTGCGGCTGCAAAACCAAAAATGGCATGGTGGGCATGACCCCCGATGAAAAGCCCTGCAACACCATCCTCGAAGAGGCCAAACAGCGCGGTTTAGCCACTGGCTTGGTGGCCTCGTGCAGCATCACCCACGCCACGCCTGCTTGCTTCATCGCCCACGCCGCCAGCCGGGCCAGCACGCAGGACATCGCCACTTTTTTTCTGAAAACCGACCTCGACTTGCTCATCGGCGGCGGCCTAAAATACTTCAACGAGCGCACCGACGACCAGCGAAACCTCGTGACTGAGATGACGGCCAAGGGCTGGGACGTACACGATTTTTCCCAACAAGCACAACTGGCTAAAATTCCGCTTGACCCCACCCGGCCCTTCGCATGGTTCTCGGCTCGCGAAGAGCCAGTGGCGGCAGCAAAAGGCCGCGATTACCTGCCCGTAGCCGCCAAATTGGCTCCCGATTTCTTGAAAAAACGCAGCACGAAGGGTTTTTTCCTGATGCTCGAAGGCTCCCAAATCGACTGGGCCTGTCACGCCAATGATGCACCTCGTGCCATCAGCGAAATGCTCGATTTTGATGCTGCTGTGGGTGAAATACTCCGCTTTGCTGAAGCCGATGGCCATACGCTGGTAGTAGTCACTGCCGACCACGAGACGGGTGGCATGGCCATTGAACAGGGCAGTACGATGGACAGCCTCGACATCACGTTTGTCTCTGGCTACCATACGGCAGCGATGGTGCCTGTGTTTGCCTACGGCCCTGGTGCCACGCAGTTTGGTGGAGTGTTCGACAACACGGAAATTTACTGGAAGATGCGCCGCTTGTTCGGCTGGCCCGTGTTGCCCGCAACGGACGACCGGAAGACGAAGAGGAAGGAACGATGAACGGCGCAACCTTAAAATGGTGGTTGACTAAAAACGAAAAAAGCAGAAGGTCGCGGTCGATCTTCTGCTTTTTTTGTCCACTATGTGGAAAATTTATTTTTCTAAAACCTCACTCTTCACTTTCTCTCCCCTCACTGTTGTGGGGAGAAGACCAGCCCTACCCCCCAAGCGGACTGGTCTCTCGACCACACGTTTAAGACCGCATTCGGTCTTAACTTTTTTGAGAACGATGTTCTCGTCTTTTTTCACCATTCGCAGCGGCCTTCGCCGTCGCTTGATGATATACAAAAGACAAGTATTGTGCCAAAAAATGATTTGGCTGGATTAAAATTTTGTATTCGCTGGTGTTCGGCACTTCTGCCACCTGTATCTGGCTGGTTTCAAGCATATCCACCATCGGATTTTCCCAGGGCATATCAAAAAAGAGATTTTTCATAATGCTGATGTTAAGTTGGTGAAAACGTTTGATCAATTGTGTTCAAGGCTTTAGCCATGTACCCAGCAAAGCGTGTTTTTTTTGAAAAACTGGGGCCTACTCCTAAGAGTCTGCTACTTATAGGTTGGTTGAAGGGTTTTGAAAAAAGAGCCGATAGCGAGGGAATGAGCAATGCCTTGCATCTTTGCGCCCCACCCCAATTCCCTCTGACCTACAACGCTTCATTTCATTGCCATGTCTTCTTTGCTTCTCCGCAACATCCACGCTTTGCTCCAAACCGATACTGCTGCTCTACCTCGAAACCTCGTCAGGGGTGCAGAGATGGCTGTGTTACCTAGTATTTCAGACGCTTATCTTTTAGCCGAAAATGGGCGTATTGCAGCATTTGGCCCTATGTCCGAATGCCCTGAAAGAGCCGATGAGGTGCTAGATGTGAGCGGTCAGTTGGTGCTGCCCTCGTGGTGTGATTCGCATACTCACCTCGTTTTCGCCGCCACCCGCGAGGAGGAATTCGTAGACCGTATTCGTGGGTTGAGTTACGAGGAGATCGCAGAGCGTGGTGGCGGTATCTTGAACAGTGCCAGAAAGTTACAAGCCATGAGCGAAGATGAGTTGTTTGAGCAAGCCTGGGCGCGGCTGCAACAAGTGATGGGCTACGGCACTGGAGCCATCGAGATCAAAAGTGGCTACGGCCTCACCTTGGAGAGCGAATTGACGATGCTCCGGGTGGTGCGGCGGCTGAAAGAGCACAGCCCTATACCCATCAAAGCAACTTTTTTGGGCGCGCACGCTGTGCCCCAGGAATATCGCGACCGCCGAGATGAGTACATTGATCTGGTGGTGCATGAAATGTTGCCCCGTGTGGCAGCCGAGGGCTTGGCTGACTACTGCGACGTATTCTGCGATCGGGGCTTTTTCACCGTTGAGGAGACCGACCGCATCCTGAAAGCAGGCTGGAAGTGGGGCTTGAAGCCCAAGATTCACGCCAACGAACTGGGTCTCACAGGTGGGGTACAGGTGGGCGTAGCCAATCGCGCCATCTCGGTGGACCACTTAGAGCATTGTGGCGAAGCCGAAATCGAGGCGCTGCTCAGCAGCGACACGCTCCCGGTGCTCCTCCCTTCCTGCGCTTTTTTTCTGGGAATCCCCTACGGCCCGGCTCGGCAGATGATGCAGGCTGGCTTGCCAGTGGTGCTGGCTACGGATTACAACCCCGGCTCCTCACCATCGGGTCGGATGGCTTTCGTTGTTTCGCTGGCTTGCTTGAAAATGAAGATGTTGCCCGAAGAGGCCATCAACGCTGCGACGCTCAACGGTGCACGGGCGATGGAACTCGAAGCGGACTGTGGTAGCGTAGCGGTGGGCAAGCGGGCCAACTTGTTCGTGACCAAGCCCATGAACTCGGTGGCGAGGTTGGCTTACTCCTTCGGCGACGACCCGGTGGAGACAGTAGTTCTGAACGGTTCGGTTTTTAAAAAAAGTTAAACCGAAAAAAAACGAAAATAAGCCTTGCCAATCTATCGTCCATTGCCCGTTGACGGAACAAAACGGAAACTACGATGCTGTTGGAACCAAATTATTGTCCACGCGCTTTCCGCTCCGCCACACTAACAAAAACTTCTTCGATGACTTTCCGCCCTCTCCGGGTCATCCTTCTCGCCTTCCTGTTGCTCGCCCACGCGCCCGGCGTGTCAGCTCAATCGGCTGACCTTCGACAGGACAAAGCCTTTCTCTTAAAGAAGAAAGCCGACTTCGATAAATGGCTGCAACAGAACAAACTGGATAAAATACTTCGGGCCGACAGCATTGGCGTGACAGCGCAGCGGGCCACGATTTATTTGCGTCCGGCATATCGCGGCAAGCACGTCTGCGACTCCATCCAATGCGCGTGGAACAAACTGGAGCAGGCCAACCGCAAGGTAAACGGCCAATTTTTCCATGAGCGGTTGCTGCACAAGTGGGCCTTCCTCGCCGAACTGCATCACGATCAGGCCGAAGTGGTGGTGCGCTGTCACAGCCCGGCGCATTTTCAGGCTAAAATTTCTGCGAAAAATGGCAAAATACCCGTCGAGATGCGTGCGCCCCGCTCTGCTCTCGTATTGGAGATACAGACCCCGGCCACGATGCAGGGAGTGAACAACGGAGACAACTTGGGGCTCATCCCCGGCAAAAAACTGAGCGTGGTGTGCAATACGGCCCGGCAGTTTCTCATTAAATTCTACAAGCCGAAAGGAACGCCCATACTCTGGCGAGCAAAGGTGGACACCTCGTACTACGCTTACGACGAGTTTATCGTGGAAGCCACTCACCTCAACCACGAAATATGCCCAGACGGCTACTACGAATACCACCGGGTGTATGTGAAGGCGGTGCAGAAAGGCGACGACGTGGAAATTTCCTGGGAATTTCAGGGGAAGTACGGTTCTGGCATACTTTTTCCGCCCAGAAAAAATGACTACACCGACCTGGAACTGGACTACAAGAAAAACTTGGATGACTACCAAAAACGTCTTTTCAAACAACTAACCGACTACCTTCGCAGATGAACATCGCAACTTATAGGACTATGGCCGCTCAAATGGCAAATACCGATACGACATCTTCCTCCACGATACCTGTCGCTGCTCCGACTACGTCGCTGCCCGCGCTTTCACCGCGCACCCGTATTGCTCGACTGATCTTGATCTACCACTTCGCGCTCATCGGCGTGTCGTCCGTGTTTTATATCCTCAACGGCTTCACGTTTGTTGAATTCACCTCTCTGATGGGCATACTCGGGCCGGTGACGGCCCTGTACGGCGGCGCGGTGTTCCGCTTCATCGGGCGAAGCATCACGGAGCCGAACCTTAGCGGACAAAATGTCTACCCCATCAGCAGCTTGGTCAAGTGGCTTGTCAATGGCCACTTCATTGTAGTGCTGACCCTCATCTCGCTTAAAGCACTGGCTCCCAACCTGCTGAATTTCAGGGATATGACTATGTTTCTGACTTTTGTGGAGTCAGCAGTAGGGGTCTACATGGGCAACATCATACTCGCCTTGTTTGAGGGAAAATCGTCGAATGGGAATGGCGGGTAAGCAAGAGCCGCTCAGCGCACCAAAAGCACATCGCCACCCCTGACCACCCGCTCCCCGTTCAGCAGCACCGCCTCGCACTGCCAGAGGTACACTCCCGCCGGGCAACTGTCGCCCCCAGCCGCTGAGCGGCCATCCCAGCCTGACAAGCCTTCGGGCTGCAAACCACTTCCTTCAAACAACAATCCGCCCCAGCGGCCCCACACCCGCAGCGAGCGCACCGATGCCACCGCCGGGCTGCCAAACACTCCGAACACATCATTCACGCCGTCATCGTTGGGGCTAAAAACATTCGGCACATACAGCCCGACGGCCAGCACCCTCAGCGTCAGCCGCAGCACACTGTCGCAGCCATTGGCTGCCGCGAGCGTGTCCGCGTAGGTGCCAGCCGTGTTCAGTTTTTTTCCACAAAAAAGAAAAGTCTCGCCCGCACAGATGGTGGCCGCAAACTCCTGTAGCGCGATGGGCGGCAGCACGTTTAGGCTGAGCCGCAGTAGGCTGTCGCAGCCGTTGGCCGCCGCGAGCGTGTCCGCGTAGGTGCCAGCCGCGTCCAGTTTTTTTCCACAAAAAAGAAACACCTCGCCCGTACAGATGGTGGCGGAAATGTGCTGCACCGGGTGGGGAACGACCGCGATTGAACACAGCACCTCCACCGTCTGGCCGCTCAGCCGTCCCGCTTCGATGGGCAGGTTAGGCAAATCGGCGAACGTGAGCGCAGCCTCCCCGGTGCAGGGGCGCGGCACGAAGGCAAGGCGCAGCAGCACCGTGCTGTCGGGCAGCGAGAGGTCAAGCCCGGTGGCAGAAAACCACGACACACCCAGTTCACCCGCTTCGGTTTTGCTGCCGCCGATGAGCATCGAGGGCAGCGAGGCATTTACTTCTGCACATGGCTTTGTTGCAACGGGGGGATCGAACTAAGAAAAAGGCTTGTTTGCGTTAACTTTGAGTTTTCCAAGACGTAAAAGTTACGAACATGAAGTCCGA
>JAYSUY010000353.1:0-5110 GCA_043718855.1 Saprospiraceae bacterium
CCGCTGTTCGTGCCGGAGACAATGAACGCCATTAAAATCCTCGAAAACTTCCGCAAGGAGCGCAACTACTTCGCGGTGGTGGTGGACGAGTACGGCTCCACGCAGGGCATCATCACGCTGCACGATTTGACGGAAAACATCTTCGGCGCGCTGCCAGATATGGGCGACACGGAGGAACCCTCTATCATAGCCCGCGAAGACGGCAGCCTGCTGGTAGACGGTATGATCCCGATTGATGAACTGCGCGACACGATTGCGCTGAAAGAATTCGATTTCGAGGACGCTGACTATACCACGCTGGCGGGTTTTATTCTGTACAAACTCAGCGAAATACCTAAAGTGGGCGACCATTTAGAGACAGAAGGATACCGCATTGAGATCATGGACATGGACAAGAGCAAGATTGACAAGGTGCTGATCCAGAAATTGGAGCCCGCGATGGCAGCGAATGGAGACTAAAACATCTTGTTGCTCATCGTTTATAGTTCATCCTTCATCGTTCCCTTATGCACCCTGTTGACACCTTCCACATTCTGTTCAACCCTAGCCAGATGGCCGTGCTTAACATGGCGATGGCCTTTCTGATGTTCAGCGTCGCGCTGGACATCAGGCCAGGTGATTTTCGCAAAGTGGTGGATTACCCCAAGTCGGTGCTGGTGGGCCTTTCGGTGCAGTACCTGCTGTTCCCGGTGTTCACGCTGGGCATCATTTGGCTGTTCGAGCCGCCCGTGAGCATGGCGTTGGGCATGGTGCTGGTGAGCATGTGTCCTTCGGGCAATATGACCAATTTTTTGGTGCATTTTGCCAAAGCCAACGTGGCGTTGTCAGTCACGCTCAATGCCGTCATCATCCTGCTGGCTACGGTGATCACGCCCGCTGGGTTCCTTTTTTGGGGGAAATATGTGCCTAATTCAGAGGCCCTGCGCACTTCCTTCGAAATTCGCTTTGTGGACATGGCGCTGATCATCGTGCAACTGATTCTTGCGCCGCTCGTGGTTGGGATGCTGCTGCACCACCGTTTTCCCGCGCTCATCGCACGAGTGCGCCCCTGGGCGCAGCGCATCTCGCTGGTGATTTTTTTCTCCATTTTGGCTGTGGCGCTGCTGGGCAACTGGGAAAATTTGAAAAACTATCTTGGTTTCGTTTTCGTGTTGGTGGCACTCCACAACCTCATCGCACTCGGCACGGGCTACTGGCTGGGCCGCCTCAGCCGCTTACCCGAATTGGATTGCCGAACTTTGGCCTTCGAGGCGGGCGTACACAACACTGCACTGGGCTTGCTGCTGATCTTCAAATTCTTTGGTGGGTTGGGCGGCATGGCACTGGTGGCTGCTTGGTGGGGCATTTGGGATTTGGTGACGGGACTCGGGCTGGCGCTGCACTGGCGGCGGAGCAGACACAATTAGGCTTCTTGTAAAACCACCACTCACGACAACAATGGGACACGGATCGGACGGATCAAACGGATCACGACGGATTTTTTACAAATCCGTTTCTATCCGCTCCATCCGTTCGATCCGTGTCCCATTGTTGATGTAATCGGGTTTTTCCATGATCTCACAAGGTATTCTGCTGGGCCTTGCGCTTAGTTTTATGATTGGCCCATTGCTGTTCGCCATTGTGGAGGCGGGCTTGGAGCGCGGGTTCCGGGCCGGGTTTTCGGTAGCGGTGGGTATTTGGCTCAGCGATGTGCTGTATATGCTGGTGGTGTGGCGCGGGCTGGATGCGATGACGGCGCTCATTGCTCTACCCAATTTCAAGTGGTGGGCTGGACTGACGGGTGGCTGCCTACTTATCGCTTTTGGCTTGGGAAGTTTTTTTAAAAAAACGGAAGCACCGGATGTGGCTTTTTTTTCTCAAAAAAACAACGCGCATACTTGGGCGGGCTACGCGCTGCGCGGTTTTTTGATCAACACGATCAACCCGTTCACCTTGTTTTTCTGGATCGGCATCGCTAGCGGCGTGGTAGCACCCAGCGGCTGGAGCGAAGGCGACATGGCCCGTTTTTTTGGCGCGATGCTGCTGACGCTTGCGCTGGCTGACACGCTGAAAGCCTACGCTGCCAAGCGGGTGCGTGAGTGGCTCACGCCACAGCACATCGGCTGGGCCAAGCGCAGCATCGGGGCGCTGCTCGTGGTGTTCGGAGTGGTGCTGATTTTTCGGAGTTATGGGTTATGAGTTATGCCGCTCATAACTCATAACTCTCCGAAGGGCCTGCCCCGCCTTTTCCAGCACATCTTCCGTTTTTGCGAAGCACAGCCTGATGACCCGGTCGGCACTTTCGGGTGAGGAGTAAAACGACGACACGGGGATGGCCGCCACGCCGTACTGCATGGTGAGTCGTTTGCAAAAATCGAGGTCTGCCTCGTCGCTCAGGGCCGAGTAGTCGAACAGTTGGAAGTAAGTGCCAGCGCAGGGCAGCGGTTGAAAGCCGGTGTCGCGCATGGCTTGGAGGAAAAAGTCGCGTTTTTGTTGGTAAAAACTGGGCAGCCCGAGGTACTCCTCCGGGTCGGCCATAAAGTCGGCGAAAGCGGCCTGCATCGGGTGGTTGCCGCTGAACACGTTGAACTGATGCACCTTGCGGAACTCGCGGGTGAGGGCGGGCGGGGCCACACAGTAGCCAGTTTTCCAGCCGGTGTTGTGGTAGGTTTTTCCGAAGGAATAAATGGCAAGCGAGCGGGCGTAGAGTTCGGGGTAGCGCAGCACCGAGGCGTGGTTTTCACCGTCAAAAATCAGGTGTTCGTACACCTCGTCGCTCATCAGCAGCACGTCGGTATTGCGCAGCAAGTCGTTGATAGCCAGCATATCCGCTTCGCGGAGGATGGTGCCGGTGGGGTTCTGCGGAGTGTTGATGCAGAGCATCCGGGTGCGGGGCGTGATGAGCCGACCGACCGCCGTCCAGTCCACCCGGTAGTCGGGCGCATGGGTGGCAAACGGCACCGCCACGCCTCCTACCGTCTCCACCGAGGGCCGGTATGAATCGTAGCACGGCTCGATGAGGATGACCTCGTCGCCGGGCCGAACGAAGGCGGCGATGGCACAAAAAATGGCCTGGGTGCCGCCAGCCGTGACGGTGATTTCTGTGTCGGGACTGATCTGCGCCCCATATATCCGCTCGATTTTTTCGGCAATGCGCTCGCGCAGCGGCATGATGCCAGGCATCGGGGCATACTGGTTGGCTCCCCGTGCCATGTGTTCGGTCACGAGCTGTTGTAGCCGCTCGGAAGGGTCGAAATTGGGGAAGCCCTGCGAGAGGTTGATGGCACCCACCTGCTGGGCCAGGCCCGACATGACGCTGAAAATGGTGGTGCCTACGTTGGGGAGTTTGGACTGGATGTGCATACGGTGAATGTGGTCAATGTGATAATATGGTCAATGTGGGCAATGCCGTGCCGCCAAAGGTAGTGCGCTGAGAATTTGCTCCACGCAGACTTGTGGGTCGTGCGTACTTTTGGTCGCTGAAAAGCAAAAAAACACCGAACCCAGACCGCCTCGCCTGATGAGTCAACTTGTTGTTTGTCAAGCCGTGTGGGTGTTCATCGTTTATCATTTTTACCCGCTGTAGTCTAAGCGAAGGCGGGCATCATTCAACATTCCAGCCATGTTTCGTTTTTCAAAAGTGCTTTTTGCTACCCTTTTTGCTTTCGCCCTCAGCCCGCTGCTGGCCCATGAGTTTTGGTTAGAGCCGCTGCGGTTCCGCCTCGATCCTGGGGAGGGCTTCCGCTTGCGCTTTTTTGTGGGAGAAAATTTTACCGGCGAAAACTGGGAGAAAAAGAGCAAAAAAGTAGTTGCCCTGACCCACTACCTGCCCACAAATACCCAGATTGACTTGCTAAAATCCGCTACCGCAAGCGACTCGGCGTACATGGATTTGCGCTTCAACGAGGAGGGTACCCACATGGTGGCGATGTCGTCGAACAACTCGTTTATCCAACTTGAAGGGGCAAAATTTAACGCTTATTTGGAGGAGGACGGCTTGACAGAGGTGCTGGAAGAGCGCCGAAAAAATCACACAGACACGATGCCGGCCCGCGAATTTTACTGCCGCTTCACCAAAACGCTGCTGCAGGTGGGCGAGCCGATGACGGCCACTTTCGGCCAAAAACTGGGTACTCCACTCGAAATACTGCCGATCACCAACCCCTACGCGCTCAAACTGGGCGAGCGCATGAGTGTCAAAGTGCTGCTCAACGGCGAGCCAGCGGCCAATGTGCTGGTGAAGGTGTGGAACAAATCGGGCAGCCGCCCCACGCGCTTGCAAGACCTGCGCACCAACGGGAAGGGCAACCTCTCCTTCCCGCTCGACGCAAACGGCGTGTGGATGGTGAGCCTCGTGCGCATGATGCCCGCCGCCGACACGACCAAAGCCGACTGGCAGAGTTACTGGGCTTCTATAACCTTTGGCTTTTAGCCGTTGGCTGTTGGCCTTTGGCTAACGGCTAAAAGCCAACTGCCAACAGTCACCTGCTGTACTTCTCGTACACGCGCTCAATCGCCTCTGCCAGCACCCGGTCTTTATCGGTCACGATGTTGCCCGCGTCGTGGGTGGTGAGGTTGATTTCCACGCTGTTCCACACGTTGCTCCAATCCGGATGGTGCTGCTGCTTTTCGACCAGAAAAGCCACCTCCGTCATGAAGGCAAAGGCCTCGGTGAAATCTTTAAATTTGAAGGTCGCCTGAAGGCGGTTTTTTACTTCTTGCCACATAGGAAAAGAGGGTAGAGGGTGAAAGGTAATGGGTGTAAGGTAGAGGGTGGAGCAGGGTTCATAGTTGATCGTTCATAGTTCATCCTTCCGCTACTGCCTTATTTTTGAATCAATAGTCGCCGTCCCCATGAGCCGCTCATAACGGGCACCGAAGGGTTTGAAATAAGCCAGAACGGTGTACATATTGGGTGTTTCGTACCAATTTCCCTCAAAGCCCTCCTCGTCTACCTTGCCCGTGCTGCGGTTCACCACCCGATATTCGTAGTTGTACAGTCCCTGCTTCAGCCACGCTTCACAGATGTAGGCATGGGCCTCGAAGTTGTACTCCATCTTGAATTCGGGCTTCACCTGCCAGTCGCTCAGTTCGCCGAAAACGTACACGTCCTCCTCTTCGAGCGGCAGAT
>JAYSUY010000354.1:0-5104 GCA_043718855.1 Saprospiraceae bacterium
CCTATTTTTGCTGCGCCCCGCTGGGGCTGGTGGGCTGCCGCCGGTACAGTTCTACCGATGCTACGCCCCGCTGGGGCTTCAACACGGCCTTCAAACCCAATTTCCAAATTTGGTGGGTTTGCTCTTGTTCCCTACAGGATGACAAGGCGGTGTGTTCCGAGGTCTGGACGAGTTACGCCCCGCTGGGGCTGGTGGGTTGCCGCCGGTACAGTTCTACCGATGCTACGCCCCGCTGGGGCTTCCAGATTTTTGATGCGCCACTAGATGTCTACAGGATAACAAGGCGGTGTGTTCTGAGGTGTAGGCAGGTTCCTACGGAATGACAAAAGCGGCTCATGCCGGGCCTACAACCTGACACTGTTTCTTTTTTGGATTCCAACTGCCACTCAAACAGGCTATTTTGAGTGCGTTTTAATTTTTATTTGAAAAATACCCCGTTCGCGTCTGGGGCCTCTTTGGTTTTTGGCACGTTTGTTGAAAATTGAAGGGTATCTCTGTAAAGTTTTTAATCCTTTACCCGCCGAAGCCTTTTAGCGTAGGCGGGACGACGAAAGTCAAGCGTTGAAAAACGCAACCACGAGTACCTTTCCCGTATATAATCCACGAACGGCAGTCCCTTCACCGGGACAACTAAAAGTCGTTCAAACCATAACTAATTGTTCCCATGAGTAATCGTATCCGCACATTGTGCCTCGGCACGTGCTTGCTGTTTACATCCCGATTTTACGCCCAACCGGGCGTAGCGCTTCCGGTACTGAATCAAGTTGCCGTCGGAGCCATCGTACAGCCCGCTGTTTCGCTGACGGGTTTTTCCAACATCGCTGCTGCTCAATTTGTCGTCGTCTGGAATCCACAAGTGCTGGATTTTCAGAGCGTTCAGGGTTTTAATTTGCCCAACATGGACGCGAGCCACTTCAACACGGCCCAAGCCGCTCAGGGCCTCTTGCGCTTCGGCTGGGCGGGCAGTGGCAGCGGGACGCAAGTTTCCAACGGTACACCGCTTTTCGACATCCGCCTCCAAGTGATCGGTGCCAACCTGAGCGGCTCAGCACTCAACATCACGGAAGTTTCGCCCACCGCTTTTGAACTGACGCAGGTAGAAAACGGCCAGTTTGTCTCCTACGGCCTCAGCAACACACAAGTTTCGGCGGGTTTTGTAGCCGTTGGTTACACGGTCGCTGCTGCCGAGCCGAATGCTGCTTCGCTCCCGATGGTGGTGTCGCCCAATCCTTTCCACGATTTTTCAACCGTTGGCTTCGATCTCGCAGCATCTGCTGAGGCGGCCATCACGATATGCGATGCCGCTGGCCGCTTACTCCACACCGAGCAGCGGCAATTGGCTGCTGGCCCTCAAGCGATTGAGGTGGCCGCTTCGCAACTCCCTGCTACCGGAACCTATTTTATCACCGTGCGCACTTCGGTGCAGTCGTGCACCAAGCCTTTGTTTTTCCTGTGATTTCTACTGCCACTAATCTTCTCACTGTTCATCCCTTCACCACTGTTCAAAAGATGAAATCGATTGTACGTTTCCTCGCTGCTGGTTTCCTGTTGTTTGTGCTCGGTTTTTCTGCGCAAGCGCAAGTCGTGACCTCCTTCACTCCTGCTTCTCAAGTCATCCCGGCTGTGGGGCAAACCTTCACCATCGATTTGATGGTGACGGGATTCACCAACGTCTTGACTTTGGAATTCCCGATAGTCTATGACTCTACGATTCTGAAATTGGAGACGATTTCAAATCCTTTCCATCCTACGTTCAAGACTACGCTGATTGAAGACCCACTTAACGGCAACAACGTGTTTGTAAAGCCGAGTGGCAAGTTGACTGCGGCTTGGGAAGCCAATGCAACCACCTTCCCCAACGGCATCACTTTGGCAGGTACCAAACGGCTTTTTACCATGACGTTCAAAGTGTTGCGGCCTTGCAATTCTACAGTCAATCTGTCTGCTAATGCTCCCGCTCCTCCAGGCATCTCCAAGCCAGAGATTCGCAACAATCAGGGTACTATCCTCACGGTCAATTTCTCCTCGGGAGCCAGCCTAACAGGTGGCGACTGTCCGGTCGCTGTGCCTACGTACACTGGCTCGAAGGTGATTGCCAACAATATCTACATCCCACAGGGAGAGATTGGTTGTATGCCGATTACGGCGAACGATCACAAGAATATTATCGCTTTCCAGTATACTTTTAAATGGGCTGACCCCTCATTGGTGGCTTTTGAAGGTGCGCGGTCTTACGATGCGAAACTGCCTGGCTTCGACGCTACATTCTTCACGGGATTCAACCCTGCTGGCTATTTGGTGGCTTCTTGGGCAGGACTTCAGAAGGCGACCATTCCTAATGTTGTGTCGTCCATGTACGAGGTTTGTTTCAAGGCAAAAGGTGCAGCAGGTGGCAGCACTTCTATTGTGGCCTCAGAAGTGGGGCTTCTGCCCAGCAGCCCTGCATCCATCGACAGCGTTATTGTCAGCAACATGAACCCTCCGCCTGAGCCAAAAAACATTTGGAAGAAAACGACTTCTCCGGTACCAGGTACGATTTTCATCGTTCCTGCTGTCCCTCCGGCAGATGCAGTGACTTTCAAAGCCGATCAGGACACGGTGGTGTCCAATGCAACTGCCTGTGTAGATATTCGCGTGAAAAACTTCAAAAACTTGGCCTACGCTGAGTTTGCACTGAAATACGATACCCTGAAACTGAAGTACCAAGAAATCAAATTAGGTACCAATCCACTGGCTTTGACTGCCATCCAAAACGACATTGATTTGACAGAAAGCGCTGCGCTTGGCGATCAACAAATTTTTAAGGATGTTGCTGGTGTCCGTCACGTCACCGTAGAACAAAACTTTGGTGTAGGCGACTCGCTTCGCTATGTACAGTTTAGGTTCAGGAATGAAAGCACCCCCATGACGGTGGTGGACAACACCTCCATTTTTCAAGTTTGCTTCAAGGCGCTGGGCCAACCAGAAACCGAAACGCCCATCACCATCGGTAGTTTCCAAAGCATTCCCGCTTCGCTCATTGTTCCGATTGGGGCATGGAAATCCATTCCAACCAGCGGCGTGCCTATCATGGGCATGGCTGGCCTAGTCCGGGTAAAATCCGCTCTTTCCGCCACCCTCGCGGCCACCAACCCGGCCTGCAACGGCGCAGCCACCGGCTCCATCGCCACCACCACCACAGCCAACGGCTGCACGGGTACGCTCAGTTACAAATGGGCTGGCCCTGGCATCAACGCCGGCAACATGACCGTAGCCAACCCCACCAGCCTCACCGCCGGGGTATACACCGTCACCGTCACCTGCTCGACCGGCCCGACCACTACCGCTTCGGTCACCCTGACACAGCCTACAGCAGTGACTTTCGCTGCTGCCCCAGCAGTAGTCGGCGTTACCTGCGCCAACGAAACCAACGGCTCTATCACCCTCAGCATGACGGGCGGCACCGCGCCGTACACCTACGCTTGGACAGGGCCGAGCAATATCGGCAGCACGCCCACGGCTTCCGCACTGAAAGCAGGTACCTACAAATTAACTGTAACAGACGACAAGGGCTGCACTTTCACCAACAGTAGCATCATCGTTGGCTCGCCAGCAGACATTTCCATACAAGCCACACCGACACAGGTCAAGTGTTTTGAAGGCAGCAATGGAGCCATCACCATCAGCATTTCGGGTGGTACAGCTCCTTACCCAACGGTACAATGGAGCGGCCCTGCCGGCTACACCGGCACTGGTACCACCATCAACAGTTTGAAGGGCGGCGGCCTGTACACGGCGACGGTAACCGACAGCAAGGGCTGTGTGAAAACCAGCCAGCCGGTGAACCTGCAAACGCCGACGACTGCCATCGCCGTAACCACGGCACCCGCAGGTGATGTCATTTGTTTTGGTACTCTAACAGGCAAGGCTACTGCAACCGTTACGAGCGGTGGCACAGCACCATTCACATACGCTTGGAAAAATGCGTTCACTCAGGCTACTGCTGATCCGACAAAACTGGGCTGTGGTACCTACACCGTAGTGGTCACTGATGCCAATCAATGCACGGCTACCGGTACGATGGTGACCGTAAATTGTCCAACAGTGGCACTGAGCGTAGTACCTACGCCTACTGCCGCGACTTGCGGCACCAACGGCAAAATCTGCCTGAACATCAACGGCGGCTGGAGCAATCCTGTGGTGGTTTGGAACAATACGGCCCTCACCGGCAACTGCCCATCTGGGGTTGGCTCTGGAAAATACAAGTTTACTGTGACTGATGAAAAAGGCTGCGCCGTGAATGATTCGACCACCGTTGCTGGCCCTCCGCAGTTCACGATGACAGAAACCCTCACCAACGTCAGTTGCTTCGGCGCAGGCAACGGTGCCATCACCGTAGTGCCCGGCGGCGGCGCAGGCAGCCCCTACAAAGTAACTTGGAGCGGCACTGCGAACTTGACCGGCACGGCTATCGCCAGCCTCCAGCCCGGCACCTACACTCCGGTGGTGGAGGACAAAGAAGGCTGCACCCAGACCTTCCCATCCTACACCGTCACCGGCCCAGCGGTGATCGCTGTGACGGCAACCAACGTGGTACACCAAGTGGGTACGGGCAACAACGGCTCCATCGAACTGACTGCCGTGACCGGTGGCACTGCTCCCTTCGGCTACGCTTGGACCGGCCCCAACAGCTTCGCAGCGGTTACCGAAGACATCCAAAACCTTGCGCCTGGGGTGTATAACCTCATCATCAAGGACAGCAAAAACTGCACGTTTACAGCCGCTTATGAAATAAAAGCGGATTTCGCGGCAGTCGCTACTTTGAAAAAAGGAGCCTGCGGCGTGAGTGCCGATGGCTGCATCACGGTCACCATCGCGGGTACCACACCTGGGCCGTACACGGTATCTTGGGCGGGCAACCCTTCTCCCAAAACCATCCTGAGCAGCCCAGCCGACATCTGCGGCTTCGCGGGCGGCTCGGCTTACATCCTCATCGTGACCAACGCAGCGGGCCAAGCCTTCACCATGCAGCCGGTTACGGTGCCAGTGTTGGAGCCAGCAGCAGTTACTTTCCAGAGCGGCGATCCTATCGAAGCCACCAAAAACGGTTTCATCCTGCTCACGC
>JAYSUY010000355.1:0-1888 GCA_043718855.1 Saprospiraceae bacterium
GTTGTTGAGATCAGAAATTTTGACCCAACTGGTGCCGCTGTTGGTGCTTTTCCACACGTCGGCGAAGGCGACATAGATGGTGGCTGGCACTTGTGGGTCTTGCTCGAACGGCGTTACCCAGGCCCCGTCTCCCACATCCGGTGGTTTGGAGATGGAACTCCGGGTGTTCCCCTGATTGGTGGAGCGGTACATGGAGCCGTTTTGGGAAGTGCCATACAGCGTGTTGGCATTGTTCCAGTCCACGAAAGTCTCCATGCCATCGGCACCAAGCCAGTCTACCCACGCCCGGTTGTTGCCCCGCATGACGCTGGTGCCGTTGTCCTGCGAGCCGCCCGACACCACGTTGGGGTTCGTTTTCGACACCCCGATTTTGTAAAACTCCCGAATACCGAGGCCCGAAGTGCGGTCCACAAAAGTCGCGGCACCATCCGTGCTGATGTAGTAGCCGCCATCAGTACTGACGTGGAGGGTGTCTCCCGCGAATTTCAGGATATTGATGTCTGCATGGTTGTAGCCCACGCCGAGAGAGGCTGCGGTGCTGGGTACCCAGTAAGAAGTCAGGTCGAACGACACGCCGCCGTTGGTGGATTTCCAAGTGTGGATGCCCCCGATGTGCACCTCATTGGCCTGAGATGGGCTGACCGCTATGTCCATGTTGCGGGGGGCTTGGCCCTTGTCGTCGTCGCCGGTGGCACTGTATCCAAAAAAGTTGATTTCGGTGCCGTCAATGAGTTTGGCGTAGGATGCTCCGCTGTCGGTGGATTTGTAAAAACCGCCAAATTTGCTGCCATCAGACTCCACAACGTACACGAAATTGGGGTTTGCTGGCGACACCCCCATCCGCTTGCGGCTGTCAGTGGCCACGCTGAAGCCATTGATTTGAGTAAATGAAGTGCCGCCATTGGTGGAGCGAAAAACCGAAAGTCCAGAAAAATAGATGGTGTTCGGGTCGCCAGGCTTGAATTCCACATCGTAGCCCGCCACGCCACTCACCCCAGACACTGCACTCCAAGTAGCCCCGCTGTTGACAGAACGGTACAGCCCGTTGGACTCCGAAACCGCGTACACGATGTTAGGATCGGTGGGGTGAAAATGGATGCGACTGACCCTCCCGTTACCGCCAACATTACCGGTGGTATTCCAACTTGCACCTCCGTCGTTGGAGCGGTAGATGCGGCCCGACGTGCCGCCCCAGAGGTAGTGCTTGTTGTCGTAGGGGGAAATTTCGAGGGCATACACGTCCACCGTGCTGAACTCGTCGGTGAGCGGTGCCCAAGTGCCGCCGCCGTCAAGGGTTTTCCATACACCGCCCGTAGGGCTGCCCACGATGAGGTGCTTGCGGTTGCTCTGGTCCATCCCGATGGAGGTGATGCGCCCTACACCGGGGTTCCAACTGGAAGTTGCGTTCCAGTAAGTGGGGCCGAGTTGCTTCCAACTGCCGCCAAAACCGCTGAACTCGGTCAGGTCCTGCTTTTCGGCCTTCCGGTAGTCGCGGGCGCGGCGAGCCAGTTCCATATTGGGGATTTTTATGCCCGCTCCATCCAACTCCATCAAGGCCACATACTCCCATCGCTTGTACTGTTTGTAGCCGCTGCCTCGTTCTCGCCCGACGATGTTAAAGTGTACCTCCGCTTCTTGTTGTATATCTGTGATGGTGTAGGTACCCGCCTCGATCATGTCGAGGTACTTTTGGGCAGAGACGGAATAGGAAAGCAGTGCAAGGCAAAGCAGTGCGAGTAGCCGAAGTTGCATAACCGATTGAATTGATTTGGTGAAAGTTGCGATGTCGAAAGGTCTATTGTGCGAGTATATGGGCCATCCGCAGCAAGTCCTTGTTCAGGGGCTTGCTTTTTGAGATGGCCTCCTCGAAGGGCGTGTAGTGTACGTT
>JAYSUY010000356.1:0-5103 GCA_043718855.1 Saprospiraceae bacterium
AGGTTATGGGCGACATTATTTCAAAGAAAATCTTCGTTTTTGCCGTATGTCAAAAGGTTATCTGGCTGAAACACTCGAACACTTGGTTACCGCTTTTGATGAAGGTTACATTGACGCAAATACACTCAGAGAATACAAAACTAAAATCGACACCTGTACTCGTTTATTGAATGGCTATATCCGTTACCCTATAAAAGCCAAGCCACAAAAAGAAGAAGACTCTCCCAACAACCAATAACCGACAACCAATAACCATGTCCAAGCCACTCATCCTTGTCACCAATGACGACGGCATCGTCGCCCCCGGTATCCGCGCGCTCGTGGAAGTCGCTTCTGAATTTGGCGAAGTCGTGGTCGTCGCACCCGATTCGCCGCAAAGCGGCAAGGGCCACGCCATCACCATACACGACCCGCTGAGGCTGAAAAAAGTTAAAGTATTCGACGGGATTGAAGCCTACGAGTGTTCCGGCACACCAGTGGACTGTGTGAAAATCGCCCGCTACGTCGCGCTCAAAGACCGCAAGATCGACCTCTGCGTTTCGGGCATCAATCACGGCAACAACCTCTCCATCAGCATTTTGTATTCCGGAACCCTCTCGGCGGCGATGGAGGCTTCGCTCGAAAACATCCGCAGCATCGGCTTCTCGCTCGACAATTACAGTTTCGATGCCGACTTTGAGCCATGCAAGCACTGGGTGCGCCAAGTGATACAGCACACGCTTGACAGACCCTTCAAGCCAGGCAATATGCTCAGCGTCAATTTCCCGAAACTGCCCGCCGACAAAATCAAGGGCCTCAAAGTGTGCCGACAGGCTGACGACCGCTGGGTGGAAAAATTTCAGGAAGGCCGCGACCCCAGCGGGCAGCCTTACTACTGGCTCGGTGGCACCTACCTCACCCTCGACGAAGGCACCGATACCGATGTTTGGGCGGTGAAAAACGGCTACGTCGCGGTGGTGCCTGTCATGCACGACCTCACGAACTACGGAGCATTGCATGCATTACGAGACCTCGAAAGCACGGCGTGATGGAAAAACACTTCGGCCCATACCGCATCTCCACCAACAAACGGCTGCTGCAAGTCTCGGTCATCCATCGCTACCTCTCTACGGATTCGTACTGGGCGAAAGGCATCCCGAAGGAGCGGGTGCGCACGGCCATCAAAAACTCCATCTGTTTCGGCATCTACCGCGAGGACAAGCAAATTGGCTTCTGCCGTGTGGTGAGCGACTGTACACGTTTCGCTTGGCTGGCCGATGTGTTCATTTTGCCCGAACACAGGGGGCAGGGGCTGTCGAAGCGGTTGATGGAAGTCGTGATGGAACACCCTGATTTGCAGCGCATTCAGAAGTGGATGCTGGGCACGTTGGATGCACACGGCCTCTACGAGCAGTATGGGTTCAAGCCGCTGGCCCGACCTGAGCGGATGATGGAAATCCCGTTTTCGGGGGTATGGTAGGAAGTCAAAGCCGAACAAATTTGGGCTGGCGGGCTGCGGATTGGCTATGTTTGCGGCAATCCGAAACGCCGACATGTGGCACACCTCGTAGGTGTGCCACACGTTTTTATACATCGAATCAATCGAATCAATACTTGGAGCATAACCTGTACATCGCCAAAACCTTCGCCGGGCTGGAACCCGTGCTGGCCGACGAAATCCGCGCCCTCGGTGCCGACAAAGTGCGCGAAATCAAGCGTGGCGTGTCGTTCGAGGGCGACATCCGCCTGCTGTACCGCGCCCACTACGAACTGCGCACTGCGCTGCGCATCTTGGTACCTATCTACTCCTTCCCGGCCCACGACGAGCGCAGCCTCTACAACGGTGTGCGCGAGGTGGATTGGAGCGAGTTCATGCGCGTCAGCGACACGCTAGCGATAGACGCTACGGTGCGCAGCGAGGTGTTCCGCCACTCGCAGTACGCTGCGCTGCTCACGAAGGATGCCATCGTGGACCAGTTCCGCGACAACACCATGCGCCGCCCCGATGTGAACACCACCGCCCCCACGATCCGCATCAACCTGCACATCCAGGGTACGCACTGCGATCTCTCGCTGGATGCTACCGACGACTCACTGCACCGCCGGGGCTACCGCCGCGACACGGTGGACGCTCCGCTCAACGAGGTGCTGGCTGCTGGCATGATCCTGCACACTGGCTGGCGCGGCGGCAGCCATTTTGCCGACCCGATGTGCGGCAGCGGCACCCTGCCAGTGGAGGCCGCCATGATTGCCCTGCGCATCCCGCCACAGCACAAGCGCGAGATGTTCGGCTTTCACCGCTGGCCCGATTTTCAGCAAAAACTGTGGCAGTCGGTGAAGCAGGAGGCCGACAGCAAGATTGTGCAAAACTATGGCTTTCAGATACTTGCCTCCGACAAAGACCCTCGTGCCCGCAATGCCACCGCGCTCAACGTGATGTCGAGCGGTCTTGAAAAATTTATTCAAGTAGAAAAAACGCCCTTCGACAAGTGCATCCCGCCGGGCGCATCAGGCACCCTCATCACCAATCCGCCCTACGACGAGCGGCTGAAAGTGGAGGACATGGCGGAGTTTTACAGCAGCATTGGCGACCAGTTCAAGCAGGCTTGGGCGGGCTGGGACGCGTGGCTGATTTCGAGCAATCGCGAAGCACTCAAGCGGGTGGGGCTGCGGCCTTCCAAAAAAATCACGCTGTACAACGGGGCGCTGGAGTGCAGTTTTCAGAAATTTGAGATGTACGAGGGAACGATGAACGACAGCCCTCCTTCACCTTCCCCCTTCGTCAAGAATATCGTGGATGAAAAGGCTACGGCAGATAAAAACGATGAATGATGAACGCCTTGATACCGTGACAAAAGCACTCCTTCTGGGCTTCGCGCTGCTGCTTTCCTCAGCCGCCCACGCCCAAAGCACTTTCAGAAAAACAATTGGCGGCCCAGGTGCCGATGTAGCCCGTGCAGTGATTCAACTGCCCGACGGCGGTTACTTGGTGGCAGGCAGCACACAGGATTCGCCCGGTGCCCAAGACGATGCGCTGCTCATCCGGCTCAACGCACAAGGCGATGTGGTGTGGCAACGCACTTACGGCGGCGCGGCCAGCGAAGTGTTCACAGACTGCTGTGTGGGAAACGACGGCGGTTTTCTCTGCCTCGGTCAGACGCGCAGTTACGGTGCAGGCGGCTTGGACATCTGGTTCGTGAAAGTGGACGACACTGGCACCGTGCAGTGGAGCGAAACCTTCGGCTCTACAACCGATGACCAGTCGGCATACTTGGTGCCGCTACCGCCCAGCGGCTATGTGACCGCCTCGAACGGCACCAACGGCAGCGGCTCTCAATTCGACGCTTCCGCCATCAGGATCAACAACTTAGGCCAATTGATTTGGAGCCGTTCGTACAGCAACGGCACCGACAACCTCGCCATCCTGTGGGCCGACCCAAACGCCTCCGAGATTTGGGCAGGTGGTATTCAGTACAATGGCAATGGCTTCGACGGCATCTTGCTCTCGCTCGACGCAAACTCTGGAGAGGTCACGCAGGCCCACACCTACGCGGTGGGCGGGCTGTACTTCAACTTTCCAACGCCCGATGGCGACCTGTTCGCTGCCGATGGTTCAGCATTGCCCAACACCAACGAGCGGTGGGCTTGGGCGGTCAAAACCAATCCGATTGATGGTTCAGTGAGGTGGTCGTACCTCTACGGCATACCCGGCCAGAATTACCGCAGCCGGGCCATCCCCGCGCTCGACGGTGGCTTCGCGCTAACGATGATTGACCCTACGCTCAACCCTGCGCATACCACAACGGACGCTACCGTAGCCCACATTGACTTGGAGGGCAACTTGCTGTGGGCCTACGACTACGGCGGCAGCGGGGCCGACCGTTTGTTCGACATCCAGCCGACCCGCGACAGCGGCTTCGTGTTTTGCGGCGCCTATTTTTACCAAAACCCTGCGGAGCAAGATATCCTGTTGGTGAAAACTGACCGCGAAGGCCAGTTGAGTGGCTGTTGCCCCAGTTCTACGCCACTCGCTCGGCGAGACCGCCCCTCCGTGCCGACCCAACTGGCTGTGCCGACGCTGCCTTGGGCTGCCGCTGTTGAGCAAAATCTCAGTGCAGTTTCTCCAATTAGCATTAGCGCGAAGACATTACCCTGCATAGATGTGGGCCCCAATTCTGAGGTATTCGGTTGGCTCCTTGTCTGCGACGAAGAGCAAGGTGGTGAAATCGAAATGTCGGCAACTTGCAAATGTCAGTTCAGCCTCAATGACGGCCCCTTCCAAAGCGAATACAAATTCGATAATTTGGATACGGGCACCTACAAAATCACCATCCAATCAGAATTTGGATGCCGTCGCGACACTTTCATCGTCCTGAAAATCAACACTGAAAACATTTTTTTTGAAATGCCCAACGCCTTCACACCCAACGGCGACGGCACCAACGATCGCTTCCGCCCAGCGGCTTCGCCAAAATGCCCGGCTACCGTGCGGCTGCTCCAAATCTATGACCGATGGGGCAAGCGGGTGTTCGAGCAGCGCGATTTCAAGACCAGCGACGCATCTGCGGGCTGGGATGGGCTGCTCGATGGCCTGCCCGCGCCCGCCGATGTCTATGCCTATGTGGTGTCATATGTCGCACCAGATGGAAAAACTAAAAACGAGAACGGCAATACGACTTTGCTGCGATAACCGACCTTGCCCATGCGCTACCTGCTCCTCTGCTTGCTGCTGCCCGCAGCCGCCCACGCCCAGTCATTTTCTGCTGGTAAAAACCTGCACCAACTGAGGCAAGCCGTATACGCTGGAACTCCGTTCCGGCCCGCATTTATCATCCAGCAGCCGGAACAGAGTTCCAGCGTACAGCCCGCTGTGTCGCGCATTTTTTTGCCCAAATGGGCATCTGACGAGTTACCGTTTTTCTGCAAAATAGAACACAAAATGGGTCGCCGCATGGCGGTACCGCTCAAATTCAGGCTGGGATCAGTGGAATATGTGGACCAGTTGGAGTACCCAGGCCGCTGGTCGCCAGATTGAAAACCGCCCTGTTGTTCGGCCACCTCGCCGTACATTCGCCAAACTTTTAACCCCACCCCCGGCCCCTCCCCCAACGGGAGGGGGGACAC
>JAYSUY010000357.1:0-15340 GCA_043718855.1 Saprospiraceae bacterium
ACTTTTAAAATCATTCCAGCATGAAAAATCTTGCCTTTCTGTTTTTCCTCTCTTCTTTCTTGATTGTCAATACCTTGTGCGCTCAGGGTGGTGCGCTTGACCTAACGTTCGGGCAAGGAGGTAAGCAGGTGATGACCTTTAATTATGGTGACCGACCTTTACTTCAACCTGACGGCAGGATGTTGCTTCTGGGTGAAAAAACCATTTTCCGCCTCTTGCCAAATGGTTCTCTCGATCCAAGTTTTGGAGACGGCGGCGTAGCGGTAGTTAATCCTACTTTCCCCATAGATTTTGTGATCAGCATGGCGCTCCTTCCTGATGGGAAAATACTTCTACTTGGGAGGAGGATATTGGGATATACCCCATTCGTTGTCACCAGACTGCTATCAGATGGCAAGCCCGATCTTTCTTTTGGAACAAACGGTAGTGTGAAGTTCCAATTCGATTCGGCCACAGCAGATGCTCGGCATATCGCGATAGCCAGCGATGGCACTGCACTTTTCCCATTTCGGCTTCGATATGCTCCGCCAGACACCTTTAAATTGCCTTTCAAATTTGTCCGCTTCACTTCACCCGGCAATTTTGACCCTTCTATTGGTGTAAATGGGGTTGGGGCTCTGCCTAACTTTAATGCCGACAGTTTACTGCCAAGTTTTTCCTACGTCAGGGTTACCAATGATGACAAAGTCATTTTCCATTTTCAGGAAAAGGAAGATTGGGTAGAGCGAAGCGTCCTGTACAAAATGGATTTCAATGGCCAATTAGACACGACTTTCGGCAACTCAGGAAAAGTGATCTTCAAATTTTCGGTCGCCGATCTGATCACAGACATAGCCATTCAACCGGACAACAAAATAATCGTAGCAGGCTCTACTCGTCTGGCTGACGGAACTGAAGTGTTTTTACTTGCACGTTTTAACCCTGACGGTGCCTTAGACAGTACGTTCGGTGTCAATGGAAAAGTGTTGGACAAGATTTCGCTCTACGATAATCGTTTTGGGGGTGTTGCTGTTCAAGACGATGGAAAGATCATTGCTGTCGGCTCCGCGTTGGTCGGCCCTAACATTGACCTTGTATCGCGTTGGCGGGTGATCCGATACCGCGCCAATGGCACCCGCGACGCGATGTTTGGCAGCAATGGTGTGGTAGCCACAGATTTTGGCGACACAAAATCACAAGCCATCAGCGTCCTGATAGCCTCTGATAAAGGAATTTATGTAGGAGGCAAAGCCAATATTGGGGGAAAAGAAAAGAAAGTCATAGCCAAATATCTACCCAGCACAGTAGTGAGAACAAATGATTTGGCAGGATATGACCTACAGGCCAGAGTTTTCCCCAACCCATCATCTGGGCAATCGCTCTCCGTCCGCTATTTTATTGAAAAAGAAGGGCTTGTGTCGCTTACATTGTTCAATGCGCTCGGCCAGGTGGTGAGCAGCCTGCCAGAAAAACTTTGGCAAATATCGGGGCAGCAGGAATACACTTGGAACCTTTCAAGAGAGTTATCTTGGGGGACTTACTATGTGCGATTGGAAACGCCCGATGGCATAGCAACTTTGCCATTGCTTGTCTACCCAAGGTAAGTACCCTCACCGCAGCAGCGTCACATCCCCCTTTTCCGTCAACCCCTGCCTGCCGCCACCGCGCACTACTTCGTACTCAAGCCTCCAAGCATATACTTCGGCAGGCGCAGGTTTTCCGTCCAGTGTACCATCCCAGCCGAGTGACTTCGGATCACTCGTCTCGAACACTTTTTTTCCCCAGCGGTCGTACACCTCGAAGGTCATCGTCTCTGGCGGGCAAGCCAGCAACGGGCGGAAGTAGTCGTTCACATCGTCGCCGTTGGGCGTGAAAGCGTTGGGGAAATAGTCGTCCGTGCCACCCACGTCCACGATTTTCAGAAACGACTTTTTGCACACGCTGCTCTGCCCCGTGCGGGTGATGAAAAATCGACCACAGTCGGGGTAGCACACCCGTAGCGAGTCCATCGGATCGAGCATACCGCCTTGTAAATCAAGCGTGTACTTTACTCCCGGCACCGAATCAGCCACGAGGATGTCGGCGCAATCGCCGGGACGGAGCAGCGTGTCGGATAGCGTAAAATCCACCACGATGGGGATGCAGGGGTTGGTGATTTGAGCGGCCGTTGCCACCGAAACCCAATTTTCTTGGAGGGTCGAACTGGGCAGCCCGGTGGAGTTGGGCACGAACGCCTCAGACTGCGGCACCACGTTTTTTGCCAGCACATCTGCCTCGCGGGGACAGCATTCCAGAAGCAAACCATTGGTGCCGAGGTAGGCCAAAAAAGCATCCGTGTCGCCGCTACGGGCTGCGGTGCCGATAGCAGCGAAGCCGTTTTTGAGGGATTTCACCTGGCGGAAATGGTCGCGCTCGCCGCCGCTGCGGTAGCGGTACTCCCACACCAGTGTGCCGTCGTCGGACATGCGGAGCAGCAGGGCCGGGCTGTCGGTGCCAAAACCGGGGTCTGTGGCTGCTGCCAAAAACTGGTTGCCGGGCAAGGCCAACAAGTCGGTGGCCGCCAGGTCGCGTTCGGGCAGTTCGTAGGTTTTGGAGGAGCGTACAGTGCCGCTTCGGTCGGTGGCGAGCAGCCACAAGCGGCGGTAGGTGCTGTTGAAACTGGCGGTAGAGCCGACGACCAGCAAACCCTCCACACCATTGGCGTTGGTGGGCGCGAGGTGGGTCAGTTCGTCGGACTGGCCGCCCCCGTAGCGACGTGTCCAGAGCAGGCTGCCAGCGGACGAAAGTTTGGCGAGCGTACCGTCGCGGTTGCCTGCAAAATTGTTGGCGTAGCCGGAGCAGTACACGAAGCCCTGCGGGTCGGCCCAAGCCGAAGTGAACACGTCGTCGCCGGGCGCATCCCAGCGGTAGGTCCAAGCCAGTTCGCCGTTTTCCTTGATTTTCAGTGCGATAGCATCTTGATCGAAGTCACTGGCGGCGCGAGTGTAGCCGACTGATATGTAACCGCCATCGGTGGGTATCAGGTGGTCAAGGTGGGCGGCGGTGGAGGTGTAGCGCGTCCAGAGCACGTCGCCGAGCGGGGTGATTTTCATCCATCCCGCCAGTCCGAGCGGGGTGCCACTGGCGGCTTGGAGGTTAAAAATCATCAGCAAATTGCCGTCAGCGGTGGAGCAAATACCCGCAGCGGCACCACTCCGGTTGTCAAATTGCTTCGACCATACGAGGCTGCCTTGCGGGTTGATGCGCTGCGCCCAGATGGTAGGCACGGGGTCGGTGGCCGAGGCGAAGGAGCCGACGATGACTGTGCTTCCGTCGGGCAGCACTTCGAGCGCGTTGCCCCGGTCGGTGAAGTCGTGGTGGGAGAGGCGCTGGAAGACGTTTTGGCTAAAAAGCGGGGTAGCGCACATGGCGGCGAGGAGCAGCGCGAACCCGCCTACGCTCAGGCTACGGCGGGTAAAGAGAGAGAAAAGGAGTTTATGCTTGTTCATGCAGTTTGGACTTTGATATCACCTCCGCCGGAGCATCCGCTCCAAAGGCAGTTCAAAGCCTGGTAGCACGTCTTCGCCAGAGAGATTTTTTCCTAAAAAACCCGTTACGACTTCTGGCTGGCGGTCGGTGCGGTAGATGTGTACTTGTTCCTCGTATGGATCAATGAGCCAAGCCAGACGAACTCCATTAGCCATCCAAGTGTTGGTCATTTTGGCCTGCAACTTTTTGAGGCGGTCGGTGCCTGAGCGCACTTCCACGACGAAATCAGGGACGATTTTCACAAAATCTTCTTCCTCTTGGTCGTTGGGCGCAGCGGAGAGGCGCTCAGGCGATATCCAAGAGATGTCGGGCGATTTGGTGGTGCCGTCCGGCAGGTCAAACCCTGTGGATGGGCTAAAAAACTCCCCCAGATTGGTTTTGAAATGCCACATGAAGAAGAGGCCGCTCAGGTTGAACTCCCGACGGCCAGAGCCTTTTTTTACGGGTGACATAATTGTGGTGGTGCCATTTTTTTCCCGCTCCATGCCCAAGTCAGGGTAGTGCTCGGCGAGCGCGGTAAACTCGGTTTTGCTCAACGACCGGTGCAGCTCCACCGGGCCGTAGTGCAGGGCAAGTTCTTCTAAGGTGAGGTCTTTTTGCTGGGAAAGTAGGGCAGTCATGGATGCTGTTTGTTTTGTTCCTAATATCAAGGCAAAGTTACGCTTTTCATTGCCGATGTGATCTCTAAGTGGTCACTCAGCTTCTCGCCCTCCATCTCCTCCGCCAGCCGCCGCGCCACTTCCAGATTGTCGTAATTTTCCACACAAAACTCCAGCGCCCGGTGGCCCATCTCGGCCAATCCTTCGCCTTGCGCGTAGCACCAGCGCAGGGCGGCCAGCATTTCTGTTGGCTCATCGGCCAGCAAGCACTCGCGGCGGTGCTGTGCGGCGATGCCCTCCATGCCCACACGGGTGCTGAGCACGACTTTGCCGACGGCCATGCCTTCCAGAATTTTGGCCCGCATACCGCCGCCAGAGAGTAGCGGCACCACCATCACGGAGTGCTGGTTGAGGAAGTCGGGCGCGCTGGGCACTTCGCCGTGAAACGTGACGCGCTCCACCGCCAGCGAGCGGATCCAGCGGGGGGCGGTGCGCCCAGCGATGTGGAAGGTGAGTTCGGGGAATGCGGGAGCCAACACGGGAGTCCACACTTCGTCGAGGAACCAGCGGAGGCCCTCCTGATTGGGCATCCAGTCGAGCGAGCCGATGAACGATAGGCTGAGCGGGCGGCGGTAACTGCGGTCGTCGGGGCAGTAGTCGCGGCAGTCGAGGCCGATGGGCGTGACGACGACGGGCCGGTGCAGTCCCAAGCGGCGGAGGTGCTGCGCGTCGCGCTCGGTGATGGCTGCTACGAGGTCGTAGTGGTTGAGGTGCTGCACTTCGTACTGCTTCAGGCGGGGCGTGATTTGGCGCAAGTACCACTTTCTCAGCGGGTTGGAATTTTCTGCGACGCGCTCCCAGATTTCATGCTCCACGTTGTGCGCCCGCAGCACGACGCGGGCTTGGGGGGCAAATTGGCGGATGAGTGGCAGGTAGGGCGTGAGGTAGAGCGACTCCAACTGCACCACGTCGAAGGGGGTTTGGGTCAAAATGGCGGTGAGTTTTTCGGCGAAAGCCGGGTCGTCGAAGCGCTCGATGTGGTAGGATTTTGAAGAAAATAAGTTGAGAAAGGCGGGCAGCGGGCGGATGTGGTTGTCCACATATACGGTGTGCATGGCGGCATAGTGGTCGAAGTCGCGTGGCAAATCGGCCACCTCAAACCAGTGCTTACTGGTGTTCATGGAGAGCAGCACGACTTCGTGGCCCAACTCGGCGTAGGCTTTGGCCAAGTAGGTGATGGCTATGGCGGCCCCGTCTTTGAGGGGGTAGGGAAATTTGTTGCAGAGTTGGAGTATCTTCATGAGAAGCTGTGGATTGGATTATTTGTGGATTTGGTGATGGCTTCGGGCTTGAGATGAATTTGGGGATTTGGTGATGGCTCCGCGCTGGGCGTTTTTGCCAAAATCAGCAGGAGTGCTCAGCGCGGAGCCATCACCAAATAACCAAATCACCAAATCCCCAATTTTTCGACCTTTGCGCTATGGTTCTACAAGCCTCGAACATTCATAAATCTTACGGCACGCTCGAAATCCTGAAAGGGGTCAACGTCGGCATCGCGCGCGGCGAAATCGTCAGCATCGTCGGTCGCTCTGGGGCAGGCAAAAGTACGCTGCTGCACATACTCGGTACGCTGGATGGTGCCGACCAGGGCGAACTGCTGATTGACGACACAGCAGTGCGCTCGCTCAAAGCCAACCAGTTGGCCGCTTTCCGCAACCGCCACATCGGGTTTGTGTTCCAATTTCACCACTTGCTGCCGGAGTTCACTGCACTCGAAAACGTGTGCATCCCCGGTTTTATACAAAAAACACCCGAAACCCAAGTACGCAAGCGAGCCGCCGAATTGCTTGATTATCTGGGCCTTGCCGACCGCATGACGCACAAACCGACCGAACTGAGCGGCGGTGAGCAGCAACGGGTGGCTGTGGCGCGAGCACTCATCAACCAACCCGCGCTCATCTTCGCCGACGAGCCTACGGGCAACCTTGACTCTGCCGCCAGCCAAGATATGCACCGCCTCATCCGTCAACTCCGCGACGACTACGGCCAAACCTTCGTCATCGTGACCCACAACCAAGAACTTGCAGAACTCAGCGACCGCCGATTGGAAATGCGGGATGGGCGGTTGGTGAACGATGAACTATGAACTAGTACCTATGAACTGCACAGCATCTCGTCGTTCATCGTTCTTCGTTCATACTTCATAGTTCATAGTTTATAGTTCATACTTCATCGTTCATAGTTCATCATTACTACCGAGTGATTTTATCAAAACTGTGGCAGCGTTTTTGGCCCTCCGGCGTTGAAACGCGCTTGCACCTTGTTCTGCTGCCTCTGCTAATTTTGTTGTCTGGCTGCGCCGCCCAGCGCGAGCCGGAGACGGATTTTCGGACTGTGCATTTTTCAGCGCGGCCCAAAAACATCATCCTGCTCATCGGCGATGGCATGGGGCTGTCGCATGTGTCGGCGCACATTTACTGGAAGGGCGTGGACAAGACTATTTTCGAGCAGTTTCCATACGTCGGCTTTCATAAAAGCCACTCTTGCAACGACTTGGTGACGGACTCTGCCGCTGGCGCAACAGCGTTTTCGTGCGGGCAGAAGACCACCAACGGTGCCATCGGTGTGCTGCCTGCTAACGGCGAGGTATGTGCCTCGCCGGGCCACCCATCGGCCAGCGGCCCCGTTTTTTTTTCCGCCGATTCACTCAGCAACCTCCCCTGTACCACCATCTTGGAGGAGTTGGACGCTTGGGGCTGGGCGACGGGCATGGTGGTGGCTTGTACGGCCACGCACGCTACACCAGCGTCGTTCATCGCACACCGCGAACTGAGGGCTTTTACGGAAGAAATCGCGCTGGACTACCTGAAAACCCCGCTCGACTGCTTCGTGGGTGGAGGAGAGGCCCTGTTTTACGACCGGCCCGACCGCCGCAATTTGGTGGACTCGCTGCGGCAGCGCAACTACGTCGTCAGGCGCGGCACTTCGTTCAACAAGCTGCCGCTCGATGGCTCGCGCCCGTTCATGCTGTTCACCGCCGACCGCGAGCCGCCCACTGCTTCGGGCGGGCGGCAGTATATGCCCCAAGCCACTCGCGTGGTGTGCGATTACCTCACGAAACGAAGCGAAAAAGGTTTTTTTCTGATGGTAGAAGGCAGTCAGATCGACTGGGCGAGCCATGCCAACGACCGCAACTGGCTCCGTGCCGAAATGGAGGATTTCGACGCTACGGTGACAGAGGCCATGCGATTCGCTGCCCGCAACGGCGAGACGCTGGTGGTGGTGACTGCTGACCACGAGTGTGGCGGCTTCGCGCTGACGCAAGCAGACAACAAGAAAGTTTTCCTCTCAAAGTTTTCCGCTAAACTGCATACGGCAGCCCTCGTTCCAGTGTATGCCTACGGTCCCGGTGCGGAACAGTTTTCAGGGGTGTATGAGAATACCGAAATTTACCGAAAAATGCGGGCGGTGCTGGGGGTGCAGCGATGATTTTTCAAAAGGCAAAAGGCAAAGAGCAAAAAGCCAACTTGGGTGACTAAAAAATTTGCCCCGCCTAAAAAACCCCAGCCGCCCACCTTGCCGTTCATTGCAACCCCGACAACCAAACAACCGATAACTGATAACTAACACATACCATGAACATTGCCCGCCCCCTGCTCGCGCTCGTCGCGGCATTTTTTCTTTGTCAACAGCACAGCGCAGCACAGGATTTTTACGGTGCTGGTGTACAGGAAGTGCGCATCGAGATGCCCTTCAAAAACTGGGACGTAAAACTCGATTCGCTCAAAAAAGTCAATCCTGATGCCCGCATGGCGGCTACGGCCTACATCAACGGCACCCGCTTCGATAGCGTGGGGCTGCGCTTCAAGGGCAACAGTTCGTACTTCCGCACCCGGAACGAAACGGCTAAAAAATTGCCCCTCAACTTCAAAACAGACTTCAAAAACAAGTCGCAGAAACTCAAGGGTGGCCACAACACAGTGAAATTGTCCAACGCTTTCCTCGATCCCTCGTTCATCCGCGACCCGCTGGCCTACGACATCATCCGCAAGTATATGCCCGCCCCACAGTGCAACTTCTCGAAGGTGTATGTGAACAGCAAATTCTACGGCCTGTACATCAACACCGAGAGCATCGACCCGCTTTTTATTCAAAAAAACTACGGCACCAATGCGGGCCACTTGGTGAAATGTGACCCCGACAACTGGCAGCGCGTGCGCAGTCAGAGCGGTTGCCCGAAGGGCGAAAACGCGTCGCTCACCTACCTCAACGACAACAACGGCTGCTACGACGCTTTCTATGAAGTGGACAACCCGGCGGCTTGGAAGCCCCTGCTCAACCTCATCAAAACCCTGAACAAGACCCCCGAAAAAATCGAGACCGCCCTCAACGTAGACCAGACGCTGTGGATGCTCGCGCTGAACAACACGCTCGTCAACCTCGACAGTTACAACGGCTCGCTCTCGCACAACTACTACCTGTGGTTTGACAGCACCGGAGTGGCCCACCCGCTCATCTGGGACCTCAACATGGCCTTCGGCGGCTGGCGCCGCGACTACAGTTTTGTGGAAATGAAGGACGAAGCCCTCATCCAGTACGCCCCGTTGGCCGAAATTAGCAACCTGAAAAGGCCCTTGATTTCCAAACTGTTGAGCAATCCGCTGTACCGGAAAGTCTACCTCGCCCACATGCGCACCATCGTAAACGACCAACTCAAAAGCGGTCAGTGGTTTGGCCGCGCACAGGCCATGACCCGCGAGATCGACCCATGGGTGAAGCAGGACAGCCTCAAACTGTACGCTTACTCCGACTTCCAGAATGCGATGGACAAGACCATGAAAAACGGCCCCGACAACGTGATCGGTCTGCGCCAATTGTTGGACAAACGCGCCGAATACCTCCTCAAGCACCCCCTGCTGAACCGCCCCCAGCCCACCATCGCCGAGGCCAAGCACGAGAAGGACGGCACCAGCGGCAAACTAAAATTCACCCTCCGCCTCACCAACGGCAAAACCGCTTGGCTTTGCTACCGCAACAACAAAGCCTTCGCTTTCAAGCGCGTAGCGATGTACGATGATGGTACCAACGGCGACCAAACGGCGGGCGATGGCCTCTTCGCGGCACTCGTGGACGCTGCGGCAGCGAAGCACTACTATTTTATCGGAGAAAACGAGGAGGCGGCCATCACTTGGCCCGAACGGTCTTCGTATGAGTTTGTGGAAATCAAGTAGGCAAAGAGTAAAAGGCAAAAAAGCAAGGGGCAAAAAGCGAAATACCCAAACAACTTGGCCCCTTGCTTTTGCCTTTTGCTCTTTTACCTTTTGCCCCTTGCTTTTTGCCTCTTGCCTATTTGCCCTTTGCCCCTTGCTTTTTTTTGCGTTCCTTTGCCCCCGAAATTACCGTTGACAATTACAAACGTCTCATTGAAATATCATGCTAAGTCGCCGAAGCGTCCGAATTAAGGTCATGCAACTGTTGTACATGCTCAACCGCGATGAGCACCTGGACTTCAACGGTCTGGTAAAAGACTACAACGAGGGCATATGGAAAACCTATGAACTGTACATTTTCCAAGTTTACCTCTTGCTTCGCGTCACTCAGTATGCCGAAAAGGACGCAGCCTACCGGGCCAACAAGCTGCTGCCCAACGACGACGACAAGATATTTCAGCCCCGCCTCTACTCCAATCCCTGCACCCAGAGTTTGGCCAATCACGTTGAGTTCCTGAACGTTGTGGCCAAGTACAAGGCCAACGAAAATGTGGATGAAGACCACGTTCGTACGCTCTACTTGGCTTTCGCCGACACGCAGGAATACAAAAACTACCTCGCCCTCGCTGAGCCAACCAACGAGGAGCACGTCAAACTCCTCCTCGAACTGTACCGTTTCTTGAGCAACCACGACGTCTTCATAGAGATGTCGGAGGACCGTTACAACAACTGGCCCGATGATGAATCTCTGGTGGTGGGTGCCATGAAAAAGACACTGAAAGCCATGCCCTTCCAGAGCGCGTTTTTCAAAGAGCATGAGCCAAACGACGAGACAGTGCGCGAATTTGGAGAACAACTGCTGCGCAAAACCTGTCAGGAAGACCGCGCCCTTTTCGCCCACATCGAGCCTACGCTCAAAAACTGGGACGCAGACCGGGTAGCCATTCTCGACATGATCATGATCAAAATGGCCCTCTGCGAACTGCTGCACTTTGCCACCATCCCCACCAAAGTGACGCTCAACGAGTTTGTTGAAATTTCCAAAGTGTACTCCACCGACAAGAGCAAGGATTTCATCAACGGGATACTTGACCGACTGATGAAGAAACTGGTGCGCGAAGAAAAAATCGTGAAAGAGGGGCGAGGGCTGATCGAGTAGCCAGCATATTTTACCGCCAAACGCCGGAAGGGTTCTGAAACCCTTCCGGCGTTTTTGTTCAAAAAAAGGGCAGACGCGCCGTAGCACATCTGCCCAACTATGGCGACACCCGCGCTTTCTGAGGGCGGGCGGAAGGGCGGCGGTCGCGCTCAAAGGCCACGAATCCACCGTTTTCTTTTGTCATGCTGAACGCTTCAGAGGCTCACATCACTTTGGCATCCCTGCACGTATCCGCTGCGCCTGTGCGGCATCGCCCATGCCCTCGTAAATCCGGGCAGCCAACTCGTAGGCTGGCTTGAAGTTGGGCGAAGCCTGAATCGCTTTGTCCAAATTCTTGATAGCCAACTGGTTGTCGCCAGCCACCTGCGCGATGATGGCCAAGTAATACCAAGCCCCTGAATTACTCGGTTCCTTTTTGATGGCCGCCTCAAAAGCCGCTTTGGCTTTCGCGCCATCGTTTTTGTTGAGCCAGTACACACCGATCAAGTTGCTGGCCTGCACATCGTTGGGTGCGATGTCGAGCACTTTGTCGGTAGCCACTTTAGCCGAGTCCAATTGATTGAGGTTCATCAGGCTTTGAGCAAGGTTGATCCAAGCCACCTCGTTGTCTGGCACGTTCGTCACTTCTGCTTGCAATCTTTCCACCGCGCCCTGCCAGTCGTTCAGTTTGTGGGCCGCCATACCCAACGCACAGTTTCGGCCATTGTCCTTCAAAATCGCCAGAATTGGTGTGTCGTTGGCCTTCACCAAATGCACGGCGTTGTCAGGCGGCCAGTATCCCCGCCGCAGCGTGGCCCCATCGATGAACCGCGTGGGGTACAGCGCGTAGTCCCAAGCATCGTCGCAGCGTTTCTCCCATTTCAGGTATTTCAGCCGCACCTTATCGCCGTACTTGGCCGTGAACAACCGCATCGGGTTCAGCATATTCGTAGCGATCACCACCGTCTCCTGCATATCGGGTTTGAGGATGCCCTCACTCTCCATCCACTCGATGCCCTGCCGGACGCTGAGGCCCCAGTAGTCGGTCTCGTATTGGCCGAAAGCACCGTCGATCCCGCCAGCCACCGGGTTGAAGTACACGTAGGGAATCTGCGGGTTGCGCACGATGAACGCCCCCGCGTCGGCTACCAGCAGTCCAAACGCACAGTACACGGCGTACTGCGCCGCTTTTTTTCGGGAAAAAATCTGCACCAGTTCGTTCCAGAACAGCCCAGCGGCCACCGCAAAAGTTGGGTAAGCGAAAGTCAGTTGCCGCCAGCCGTCATACAGGTTTGAATTTTTGTAAATCACGTACACCACCGGGAACACCGCCGCGAACAGCACCAACACGACCCACAGCGGCTGGTATTTTTTCATCAAACGCGGCAGCAGCGCGAGAGAGCCGACAAAGCCCACCAGCGCGGCCAGCGGCACGGTGTAGGCGATCCATTTCACCGGGTAAATCCAGGGGGTCTGGTCGGATTTCACGTTGGTGCCATCGAACAGCACCCGGATGGCAATTTCAAAATCAGAGAATTTTTGGAGCGCGTACAGCGGATTGCTCAGCGGTTTTTGCAGCGCGAAGGGCCAGAACAGCAGGGCCAGCACATAGCCGCCCACCGCCGCCCCACCCACCACAAGTGCGTAGCGGCCCATTGTTTTTCCGTTAAAAATGGCTCCGAAACCTTGTTTCAGCACCAAAAACAGGCCAGCGAACATGAACAGATAGGCGAAATTGAGCAAGCCGCCAGCCCGCACGGCCAGCGAGATGCCCAGCCCGGCCACCAGCCCCACCACGTTCCAGCGGCCCGGACTGGGCATACGAGTCAGCACGGCAGCCATGTTGTAGATGGCCAGCATATAGCCCATCGCGAAGGGGATGTCCTTGGGGTTCATCAGTGAATCGCCCACGAAGCGCGGCGATAACAGCATGATGATCAGGGTAAAAAAGCCTGCTTGCCACCCCGCAATGAGCCGCGCCAGCAGCGCGGCGCAGAGCATCGTGACCCAACCGCAGATGGCGATGCCGACGTGCCGCACGTCGTGGTAGGCCACTTGGTTGGGCTGAAAACCGAGGGCTTTGTTGGTAAACCCGGTGACGACCTCGAAGAAGCCGCCGTACAGGTGCATATTGCCCTGCGGGATGTTGAGCGCGGCGGTGTCCTTGCCGAAGGTGCCGTACCAGTTCACCAACTTTTGGGAGTAGTCCACCTGGAACTTGTCGTCCTCGTTGATGCCCGAGCCGAACGAGAGGCCGACCAGCATCACGAAGGCCAGCGCGGCTACGCCCCAGAAGATTTTGCGCAGCAGCGGGTCGTTGGGAGCATCAACCGAAGGGCGTTCGAGGCGGTTGATGACTTCAGGTTTGGGGTTGGGGGCTGCTTTTGCTGGCTGCTGCTTGCTGGTTGCCGCTGGCTGGTTGGGCTTCGGGGTGGGTTTGCTGGATTTTGCCATTTTTGCTGGTGGGTGTCTCGCTTTTTTTGAAAAACCGCCGAAAGGTAGGAAGTGGTGGGGATTTGAGGGCGATGTCGCTGCTCAAGCACTGTAAGACTTGGGGTAGCCTTGGCAGCAGAACTTCAAAACGAGTCGCGCCGTCGAAGTTTTCCCATCGGAAACGCGGAAGAAAAACGCGCTGCCTACAACGTCGGAAGGGTTTTGAACCCTTCCGACGTGCAGTAGCCGCGCTGTTTTTTCTTCAAAAAAAGTGTGCAGCACCCGCCCGCCCAAATTTGAAATGTTGAGTTTGGGCGGGCGGGTGCTGCAATTCATCCAATCCGGCCAGCGCGTTTTTGTACATGGTACTTCGCACTCGGCGGTCAACACAGCCCAGCATACCATCGCTCAAGTGGCCTCAATAGGTGCCGATTGGGTGTGAAAACATCCTCCATGAGCAAATTACAGCCACAAAATCCTCGGTATCACCCAAAATGCCCCTCTACATAATTTTTGGTCAGGTCATGCTGCGGGTTTTGGAAAATCTGCTTCGTCTCGCCTACCTCGATCAACTCGCCCAAGTACATGAATGCGGTGAAATCGGCCACCCGCTGCGCTTGTTGCATGTTGTGCGTGACGATGACCAAAGTGAAATCCTTTTTCAAGGAAATCATCAATTCTTCCACTTTTGAGGTCGAAATCGGGTCGAGCGCGGAGCAAGGTTCATCCATCAAAATGACCTCTGGCTCGACGGCAACCGCGCGGGCGATGCAGAGCCGTTGCTGTTGCCCGCCTGACAGCTCGAGCGCGGACTTATCCAGATCGTCCTTCACTTCGTCCCACAAAGCGGCAGCGCGGAGGCTGCGCTTTACGGTTTCGGCCATCTTGTTTTTGTCATCCAAGCCGTTTATTTTCAGGCCATAAGCCACATTTTCGGCGATGGTTTTGGGGAACGGGTTGGGCTTCTGAAAGACCATGCCGACGCGGCGGCGGAGATGTACGACGTTGGTTTTTCCGTGCAAAATATTGTGTTCGTCGAGCATGATTTTCCCGGTCAGCCGCGCCTGTGGATTCAGGTCGTGCATGCGGTTGAGCGAGCGGAGGAGGGTGCTTTTTCCGCAGCCTGACGGGCCGATGAGGGCAGTGATTTTGCCTTCGGGAATGGCGAGCGAGACGTTTTTCAGCACCTGTTTTTTGTCGAAAAACAGGTCGAGAGACTGGATGTCGATTTTGATTTTTTCCATATCGGAAAGTTCAGGCGGGCGATTCTGTTGGGTGGGAAATTGGGGTTGAAGTTTTGGTTAATTCTATTGATAAGCGGTTCGTTGTTTTTTTGTCCACCGGTTTATCCATAAGCGAGGGCTTATTTTTGTTTTGGTGAATACGCCTTAAATGTCAAGAACAATCCAAGAATGATTAGAAACAATTCCAAAATCAATGCAAAATTGTCATTCTTGAAATGCGCTAAATACTTGTGGGGAAAAAACATTCGTGCAAGACCGAGCAAGATGGCTAACCACCCAATAATAGTTACACTCGTTTGCCAACCCAAAATCCAAAAGTTATGACTGCGAACAATTGAAATTCCTGCAACAAATAAAAGTACTCCGGAGATATAAACAAGAGGGACAATTTGCGTGTCATAAAGGGTTGGATTCCAGAATCTCAACTCTGACAAGACCATAGCAATTAATGTAGGTCCAACAATGCCTGCAATTGATTTTGATTTTTCCATTTGGAAGGTTCGGGCGGGGGATTTTTTTGGCGAAAATTAGGGCTGAAGCGGGGGTTAATTTTCAAACGACCGCGTTTTTCACCTTTTCAATCCACCCCAGCCGCGTTTTTTCCTCAGAAAGCCGAACGCCCGAAAAACGGGTGATTTTCACCGGCGAGATGCCGCAAAATTGGAGCGTCGCCCTTTTTACTGTGTTCACATCACTGTTTCGGTAGGCAAAAAGTATCCAGTACCATGGCGCGTCGGAGGTCGTGAAAATGTGCGCAGAGCGGCCTTTCAACAGTTTGTCCCAAAAAGGGCCAGTCTCGTGGTATTTGAAAGCAAATCCTGGATGCAACGCCCGGTCAATAAAACCTTTGAAAAGGGCCGGCACGCCGCCCCACCAAATCGGGTAAAAAATGACCCAATGCTCGCACCATAAGATGTTTTCCTGCGCAATTTTCAAGTCCGGTTCGAGCGTTTGGATGGTTTTGTAGGCTTTCCAAAGAATGGGGTCGAACGACATTTCACCGAGGTTCTGGCGGCGGATTTCGTAGCCTTTTTCGATGGCCGATTTTTCGTAGGCATCGGCCAAAACGCCGTTGAAACTGGCTTTATCGGGGTGTGCGAGGAGAATATAGATTTTCATGCGCCTAATGTTTTAAGTGCTTCATAAACCAAAAAGCCCGGCCAAAAAATGGCTTTCAAGAGGCCAACTACGCCCATCCAAAAACCGGTG
>JAYSUY010000358.1:0-1886 GCA_043718855.1 Saprospiraceae bacterium
TTAGGCGTTCACTCCAGCACGTCAAAATGAGCGATAAATTCGTTCAAATCTGCTCCATCCGTTTCATCCGTTTTCCAATCCTGCCCAATTTTCGGGATGGCTAAGTTGGTATAAAAATGAAATTCTAAACCCGCGCTAAAGCATTGGCTACCAAAAAATTGTCGACCGATTCAGTTGACCTCGGTCAGCACACCGTGCAGTACTTCCAACCGCCCCACAACGCCTTCTGGCGCTGGGCCGTGGAAGGCTACTTCGTGGAGTCGCACAAAGGCTACCTCATAGAGTGGTACAGCGGTGAAACACTTTGCTATCGCGAAGAACTCAGCGACCTGTTGCGTGGGCAGGAAGGCATGGGATTGCCTCGGCTTGGCACCGTGCTGCTGCTGGTCGCCGCCTGTCAGGATGGCTGGCCAGGCTCCGACCGTATCGGGCGCATGACCCGGCATTTTGCCTATGGCGAAAACGGCCGCTCTCACCTTGACATCTGTCTGCACTGGGCCAAGAAGTTCCTTGATCTCGTATCCCAACTGCCCGCCGACCTTCGCAAAGGCCGCAAGCGCATCCACCTGCTCCGCAGCCTGACCGAGTTTACGGAAGAGTGCAAAGTCACCGCTGCCGAACTGCCGCACCTGCTTGACCACTTCAACAGCGGCCAACTTGATGGCAGTATGTTCAAGACCGAAGACGGCGATGGACACTACGCGCTCGAACTTGACTTGCGGATGTTCCGCCTACTGGGCTCGCACTTCGATGATGCCGCCGAACTCGAACATTTCCTCCGCACTGGCTTGGTCGAAGCCCCCGAACCCGCTCCGCTTGACATCCCTGACGACTCGCCGCCTGCCGACCTGCTGGAACTGCTCGCCCGTGACCGCGACACTGCCGGACTCGCCCGCCTCGCGCAGCGGCTCGTAGCCGCGCTGCACATCCCGCTCCACGCTCGCGGGGCCAGCGAACTGCCGTTGGGCGGCGTATCGGACATCACCAACAGGGGCGACTTCGACCGCCTGCTGCTGAGCGAACTGGCGCATGACGACCTGACGCTCACGGCTCGCTTGGTGAACAACGAGGCCCTATTCCTCCGCCGCGAAGAACCGCCCCAACATATTGAACGACAGCGCACTGTGCTGATGGACACCACGCTGAAAATGTGGGGCCTGCCCCGCGTTTTTGCCCTTTCGGCAGCCCTCGCTTGCGCTCGGCAGGAGAAGCACAGGGTGGGCTCCGTTCGGGCTTTCACACTGAGCAGCGAGGGATTTGAGCCGATGGATTTGCACACCAAAAAGGGCGTGACTGATGCACTGACGCGCTTGGATATTGCCCTGCACTGTGGCGGCGGGCTGCGGGCTTTTTTTGCCCAAACGCCCCCGCACGACACCCACGACTATATCCTCCTGAGCGATGCCGACGCGATGCGCGACCCAGACTTTCAGGCTGTTTTTTCTGACATCCGCTCGCGCCTGCGCTTCCTCGCGATGCTACATCGAGACGGGCGGCTGGAGTTTTTTGAGTACACCAACGGTCACCGGAAACTGCTTTTTTCGCCAAAATTTGACCTTGATGCACTGCTGTTCCCTGAGGGAAAAACACCCCGGCCAGAACCCGATCGGTTGGATAGCGGCTTAGTCTTGCCCGCTTTTTTTCAGCAAAACCCGCCGCCGCTTCGCTTCCCTGCACGAGGGTTGAAAACCTTGAAAAAGCGAGGTTTTGAACACCCAGAGTTTGGGCTGGCATTGGTGACCCCACAAAACCGTGTGTTGTACTGGGACACCTACGACAAGGCCCCACAGGAACTGGCGGTGGGCATTGAGCAGGGGGAGACGTACCAACTTGCATTCGGCAGCACGGGCGATATCTATATTCTGGTGATTGGTCAGGGCGGACAA
>JAYSUY010000359.1:0-1882 GCA_043718855.1 Saprospiraceae bacterium
CACCACTCAATATTCAGAAAACCAACAGTTTGTCTTACTGCCGCACCATCTTCCGAGTGGCTACATCTGTCGCCGTCTCCAAGCGGTAGTACATCAGCCCGGCACCCTGCGGCACCGTCACTGGCACCGAGTTGTATCCCTTGGCGAAGTCGCCTTTTTGCGTCAGCAAGGTGCGACCCGACTCATCAAACACCGTCAGCGTCGCGGTTGTCGCTTCGGGCAGGTTGAAAGCAACCACTGTTTTGTGCGCGAAGGGGTTGGGCTGGTTCTGGTACAGTTCAAAACCTACACCGACAGTTGTCATCCCCGTAGAAGATTTGAACCGAAGAGCAACTGCCATTTTGTTGGGTTGGCCCTCCTGCGCCGAGGCTACGGCGGGTAAATATGCTTCGGCTTTCGTGATGCGCCCACTCACGCTCATCATCTCGCTCAATTGGCCCGTTTTCACAGCCCGGAAGCGAAGCGTAAACTCCTCCGCGCCGTCCACCGAGACCGTCAGTGCATCTCCCTCCTTCGCATTGGCTCCGGCGGGCGAGGCAAACACACCGAAGTTGCTGGCATTCACCCGCTCACCTTTCAGCACCTCCACCAACTCTAAGCCGTTGAGATTCAGGGTGAACTGATAGCCCTGCACTTTTTCCGCTGCGCGGAATTTCACCTCGAATACCTCGCCAGCCTGTACGCCCCCCTCTCCATTTGGAGAGGGGCTGGGGATGAGGCTGTTGACATCAATGAACAGCGTCTCCGCTGTGCGGTCTTCGCTGCTCATCAGCGAGTTGGCCGTAGCCGATCCGTTCACGTCGCCAATTTTCATGGCTACAAAATCCTGCTCCACCTGATGCGCTTGCACATTGAGCAGGGAGATGGTTTCAGGGAAAATCGTTTTGAACGGGTTATTCGCATCCGGGAAAATAAACTTGTTGTCCGCGAAGCGCCACGACGTGTTGTTGGGCAGTTCCACATAAATACCGAGGATGAGTTTGCGCAACTCCACGATGTCAAAAGTCGTGATAGAACCCGACTTGTTGGCATCAGCGGAGATCATTTTGTACGGCGTGTTGAGCGGCTCCAAACCGAGGATATGCTTGGAAATCAGCACCAGATCGTAGGTCGAAACGCCGTTGAGCGGGTTGTTGTCGTTGGTCGGCGTGATGGTCGCATTGTCGCCGAAAGGCACCACCTTGTTGAGGACGTAAGCCCCAGCGTCGTCCGTCAGGGCGGATTTTGCGGGGAAGGTCGAGCCGGTGATTTCTACCGTCGTTTCTTCCAAGCCATCGCCAGCCTCGGTTTTCAGCGCACCAGATACGGTGGCCTTGTCGCTCACACAGACGCTCGCGTTGTCTTGCACGATGATGAAGGTCAGGCAAAAATCAGCGTTGCCCGCCAAGTCCTGCGCCCAGAGTTCCACCTCCTGCTGACCGAGGTCTGCACAGGTAAACGTGACGCTGGTGATCGGGTTGCCAGCAGCATCCAGCGGGAAGCCCGTACCGGTACCTGCCTTGCGGATACCGATGAGGAGCCGGTTGCTCGGTGTGCAGTTGTCTTCAGCGTATTGCAGGAAGTCGCTGGCCCAGAGCGTGACCATGCCCGTCGGCATGATGTTGACACTCAATCCGTTGCGGCACACCACCGTCGGCGCTTTGCAATCTTTCACCACAAAAGTGTACTCACACACCGTCTCGTTGCCGCAGCCGTCCTCCACGATCCACTTGATTTTGTGGGTGCCGTAGGGCAGTTCTGGCACCACGAAGTTGTTCTGCTGCTGGAAGGTGTTCCAACGCACGGCAGCCGTTTTTTTCAAGCCGCTCGTGGTGACTTGCAGGGCAAATCCGTACTTCTGGTTGGCTGGCACAGGCCGCTCATCGAAGGCCTGTGAGATGCC
>JAYSUY010000360.1:0-1876 GCA_043718855.1 Saprospiraceae bacterium
AAATGAAGCCATTTCAAGCAAATATGCCATCATTATTGCTCGCGAAACGCCTTTTCGCACATCACCTGATGCGAATGCTGCACCTACTTCTATGCTGCACGAAGGTATTAAAATAGAGATATTGGATAAGATTTCAAACCTTATAAAATCCCGATTACCGAATGGAGAGGAAGGGTGGATTGAGGAGATTGCGGTTGAGAAAATATAATTGTTGAAACCGCAAAACCGCAAAATTTTAAATGTAAAACCGCAAAAGTCAAGCGTACATCGCGACATCACGGGCTTTACATTTTGCGGTTTTGCGGTTTTCTCCCTTCCTTTTTCGCCGCGTTTTGCCCAGTCATCGCATCTCCTTCAAAAACATCTGCGCATGAAAAATCAACTTTACACGCTCCTCCTCGCCTTCGCCGCGCTCGGCTTTGCACCAGCAGCCTCTGCCCAAATCCCCGGCGACTGCGGTGGCCCGCCCGCCGATGTGCCGCCAGCCGAAAGTTGTATGGAGGCTTGTATTTACTGCGATTTCACTGGCCTACAAAGTACCACGATGGGCTATGGGGCCAATGCCGCCCCGCCCGGTTTTTGCGGCACCATCCAGAATGACCAGTGGATAGGCTTTATCGCAGGGGCTGCTGCCCCAACTTTCACCCTCACGCCATCCAACTGCGCCAACGGCAACGGCTTGGAGTTTGCGCTCTACGAAAGTTGCTCCGCGCCGCCCATCGCCTGCCAGCCGGGACAAGCAGGTGGCGGCACTACGCCGCTCACCATCACCGCCAATTTGCTTCCGGGAAAGCACTACTACCTGCTGATTGACGGGTATGCTGGCGACCAGTGCGCATACAATCTTACGGTTTCCCCACTGATCGACCCTCCACCTTTGGGCAACATCAGCCCGATCAAAGGGCCTGCTATCGTCTGCCCAGGTGCCATCGTGACCTACGAAGTACCGCCCGTGACTGGCGCGGGATTTTACACTTGGAGCAGTACGACATCGGGAGTGCTGTTCGATGGCACACCCTCGCCAGCAGACTTCGTAGCGCCCGGAGGCCGAAAGGTGCAGGTGGCTTTTCCCACCAATTTAACGGGCAACGTGCAGATATGCGTCAATGTCGACAACTCCTGCAATGAAGGCCCGATAAGGTGCCGCATTGTGAATGTGCAGCCGATACCGCCCACAACGCTGCTGCCCATCGTACTCTGCCACAGCGACTCTCTGCCTTTTGGCACCCAAACTCACCAGTGGACATTGAGGTCTTGGCTGGGCTGTGACAGCGTTATCAAACAAAAAATCACTGTAAAATCGCCGATAACCACCAATCTCGGCAACAAGTACGTCTGTGTGGGCGACTCCATCAAAGTGTGCGGGAAGGTCTTCAAGGAGCAGGGGCCGATAACGATGACGTGTCAATCATATCAGGGTTGCGATAGTTTGGTGACGGGTTTCTTGTTTGTCCTGAACCCTCAGTTTCAAGTTACCTCATCGCCCAAATCCATCCTCACCTGTGCGCAGCCAGAAGTGACGCTCTCAGTCGGAGGCTCGCCAAACAACACAATCGTCGTCTGGCGAAAGAAATTAGGGGCAGTCATTGGCACTGGAAAAACCGTAAAAATCACCCAAGTTGGTACATACATAGCCACCGCCACCATCAATCAGGGCGGCCTTGCATGTAGTTACCAAAAGGAATTTGTCGTGAAAGAAAACTTCACCCAACCCGCGCCCATCAAAACCATGAAAAGCGGCTCGCTCGCGGGCGGCGGCTCCGTGCAGTTGAAGGCATTCAGCCCAACACCCGATTTACTGTACCAATGGATTGGCCCACAGGGCTTTATCTCCGTGCTGCAAAACCCGACCGTGACCGTGCCGGGCGAGTACAAA
>JAYSUY010000037.1:0-2451 GCA_043718855.1 Saprospiraceae bacterium
CTGGCGGGGTTGGGCCACAGCACTACACCACCCGCTCCCTCTCCCGGCTCCCCCGTCCCCACCGTCTTCGTCACCCATATCTTCTTGCACTTCGTGTCGCTTCCGTGCGCGTTGCTCACCGTGAGGCATACGTCGTACTGGCCAGGCTTCGGGAAAGTGTGCGCTGGGTTGCGCTCCGCGCTTTGCTGCCCATCGCCGAAGTCCCAGAGCCAAGCCGTCGGCTCGTACCACGACACGGAGGTAAAATCTACCACCAGCCCGCCTACCGGATCATGCCGCCAGCCCGCCAGCGGGTGGTTGTCCAGCCCCAGCGTGTCACAGGGCGAGCCGTCTACTGGGCCGAGGCGGAAGTTGGGGAAGTGGGGGAGGTTTTTATAAGGATAAGTGAAGGAGAGCACGTTTTGCTGCAACTGGCAATCTGTGCCAGCCCGTTCTGGCCTGCTGATTCGGTGCATACAGTAGGAGCCGTTGAGGTTGCGCCCGTAGATGCGCCCGTCGGGGCCGAGTTCCAGATAAGCCAGCGCAGGCTGGAAGGGGCAGTTGAAGTTCTCCCGTTCGGCCACGATGACCTTGCTGGCGGCCAAGTCTGCTGCCCAGATGTCGAACTGCAACATCCGCTTGACCTCAGCTGCATAGATGTAGCGCGAGTCCGCTGACCAAGCCAACCCTGCGAAGAGTTCATTGTCAGCGTTGTCTGTGATTTTGACAAAAATTGGGTTGAATAGTTCACCTGTACACCGATCAAAGTCGAATACCCGCAAATCATCTCTGGTGTTGAAGCGGGCCACTTTTTTGCCGTCTGGGGAGAACACGATACTACCGCCAGCTCCGCTCCAAGTCGGTATTCCGATAGATTGCTGCTTCACAGTTACACCCTGCGGGGTTAGTAAAAGGATAAAATATTTATTGCTGCTCCGCTTTGCTGTCAGTATCCACCAGTCGCGCCCGTTGGCGTGGCGTACCACATGAATACCGTCGTAGTGAAGGGTATCAGTGACTAATTTTTTGTTCTTGAAAAGAGTGGCTCCTGCTCCTCCATCAGCAGATAAATCAAAAGAGGATTGCATAATTGCATAGAAGTTGTCATCCAACGGCAGGTGGAAGATGTGATACACCGAGGGACTACCCGGGTCGGGCAGCAGGATGGAGTTCTCGATGTTGTAGCCGTCATTAGCAGTACAAAAGATGTTGTACAAGGAGCCCGGGTTCATCCCTTCACTATTCTTAATCTCGGTGCCGTCAGCCTTTTCTGCATAACAGCCATTGGAAAGAAAGAGGAGATTGCCTACCGAATCGCCAATCATTGCATTGGAGTTTTTGAAAGCCATCGGCCGTTGGTGATTAGTAATAACCAAAGAGTCTCCAAAAGTAAATTGAGTGCATTCTGAAAGCCCGTCTCCGGGGTCGTAATCGTACCCAAACACCCACACATTATCTTGTTTCTGGGCATCCATGCGCGAAACTTGTGCTGCCAAAAGCAGCATGAGGAAAAAATACTTCATGATGTGGAGAAATAGGAAAACCCATCAGCATGGTGTCCGGGCCATGCTGATGGGTTTAGGAGTGAGCAATGTTGTTACGGCTTCACGATGTGAAGCTTTTTGACGGCCAGCACGGTATTGTCCTGAGACAACAATTGTACTGAGTACAGCCCGTCGGGCAACTTGCTCAAATCGGCAGTTTGGGTCACGTTCTGTAATTCAGCAGCCACTTGACCGAGGCTGTTGAACACACGCAGCGTCACGAACTGCTCTCCTGTACCTGTCCACCTAACCCAACCTGTGGTCGGGTTAGGATAGAATTCTACCTGTTCATCTACCTGCATTAAACGGCTCTGCTCTGGCTGTAACCGGGCACCTACGCCATCGCACAGCACACTGTCGTCGAAGTCCACACCCGTGAGTTGCGCCACAAAAGTCCGGGCTTCGTACACCGCGTCGCCGCCTGTAAGGGGGCATTGACTGGCGATGGTCGTGAGCGTAGCGAGATTGCCAGTCGCGAGCGAGTCGGAAAGCAGGTAGTTCAGCACAATGCTGTTGACTGTCTGGTGGTTTGTCACCCAGACCTGCACACCACTCACCGAAGCATTTACTTGCAGCAGATTTTGGATGCGCTGCTGGCGGGCTTGCGATTGGGTCTGCTGGAAAGCCGCGTAATCCGTTCCTGTCGTGGCCCGTTGTTGCACCAAGGCAGCGTACTGTGTAGCATTGACGGGGCTGCCTACAGCCCGAAGGCTGTCCAAATATCGCAGGTCGGTGTTCTGCTGTTGCAGGGTGCTGAAGTAGGTGGAATCAGTGGCAATGTTCGTGGCGCTCAGGAGGTAGAGTGCCGCTTGGTCTTCCGCGACCAAAGCCAACTGGCCTATACTTTGGTTTTGTTGGGCATTGAAGAAGGCGGTGTAAGCCGTTGAATAGTTCACCAATGCAGGCTGGCGCAGCATTTTCCGGTAGA
>JAYSUY010000361.1:0-1874 GCA_043718855.1 Saprospiraceae bacterium
TTTGGTGCATAGCCGGGGTTCTGTGCCAAAAAACAGCCGCAGTATGACGACGAAAGACGTGCTTTTTGACCCGGCGAGATAAATTTAAACAACCTCTAACTCATCGGTGGAACCGATTTCTTTACGAACCATTGACCGATCAACCGATGTAATGCCCGTGTGGGTAGTTGTCCAGCCCCACTTTGTGCAGGGCCTCCAACTGCTTCAGCGTCCGCTGGCGCAAATAGCCGAGTCGGGGCGAAGCGAGCGCAGGGTGGCCTTTCAACAGCACTGGCTGGTAGAGGTTTTGGAAGCGGGTCATCTGCATCGTGCTTGGCTCTCCGCTGCGTTCGTCACGGAATTGGACGTGGGTGCGGCTCACGCTGGCCTCCGCTTCATCGGCTTCTGAAAGCCAGATGTCGCCCAGCGGCTGGGTGCCTTTGAAGAGACGGCGGATTTGTACCAACGGCTCGCCATCGTCGGAATTGGCCACCGTCAGCCCTTCGCCCGGCAGCATAGGGCGGGCAGATTTACCTACGTTTTTCAGCATCTCATCCGCCGATGCGCCGCCGATATAGGCAGCCCTAATTTTCCAGCCTTCGGGGTTGAACGGGTACTGCGGAGCAGAGGGCGTTTCCTCCTCTTTTAGCCGCTTTTTGTGCCAACGCGCCACCGAAGCCTGTGTGGCCCAATGCGTTGATTCCCAAAACAGTAGCCTGAATGCAGACTCCATCAGTTGGATTTGTGCCAGCGGCCCCTCCACTGTCAGCAATGGCTCGCCGGGCAGCAATACGGCACCCTCCGGGGCGGCGTTCACCTGCACCCGCAGCCGTAGGCGTTGTAGGTGGTTGAGAAAACTTTCGTGAAACAGCGAGCGGCCCATCGCATCGGTCACCTGCCCCATGCGCTGGATGGTTTCAGGCGAAAACCGGAACCGCTGGATATGATCGGCCAGCAAACCGGCACCGCAAGCGATGGCAAACGGCCCGTCTGCCCGATACACATAGTGGAAAAAGCGGTGCTGGCAGTATGTGCCGTCGCGCCAAGATTCTTGGGCCGCAAAGGCCGGGCCGAGGTCAGAAAGCCAATCGAAAGCAGTGTTCATGGATAGTTCTTAGTTGTTGGTTCTTAGGGAACGATGAACTGTAAACGATGGACGATGAGCAACTCAACTCATTGAATCGCAATGATTTGAGTCAGCACTTTGCCTCGTTTATTTTTGACGTTTCCCTTGGTTATGGGTCCTCAGTGCTTAGGCTTTGTTTCTTGAATCGGCCCCCCCTTTTTTGCCCTTTTTGCCCCTTGCTATTTGCCCCTTGCCCTTTGCTCTACATCTCCTCCAGCCGACCGTGCAGGTTGTAGCCAACGGCCACAAAAAACTGATTGCCCTGCAAAGCCGGATTTTTGCGGCCTAAGCCCATCCACTGGTAGCCCACCCGGAGGCGCGGCCCATTGTACGAACCTTTGGTGGCCTTATGGAGTGTTTCGGAGCGGGGAAACATTTTCAGGTCGATGTTTAGCACAGCCATCAAATGGCCACTCGAAAACCGGAAGCCGTAGTAGTAGTCTGGCAATGGCTCCTCGCTCTCGTCGGGTGTGGGTGGGCGCACTCGGCTGAACCCTCCGCCTACGCTGGGGAACACTCGAAGTCTGGCCCTGTCCAGCACGTCGTAGCCAAATTCCATTTGAAGAGAAAACGCGCTATACACGTCCTTTTTAGGCCAAACATAACCATCTTGTACCACGTCGCGGTCCAGTTTGCTGCTGCCGACTTGGATGCCCAACTCGTAATTGATGCGTTTTCTCCAGTAGTAAAACCCAAACTCTAGCCCGTTGAGCGGGCGCAGACTGCGCTCCAACTGGTCCGACCATTCGCCGTGCCGGAAGGTAGCAAA
>JAYSUY010000362.1:0-5066 GCA_043718855.1 Saprospiraceae bacterium
TAAGCCGCAAACGACAGGGCTTGCGAGATGTCGTCCCGCTGCAAGCGTGGAAATTCTTTGAGCATCTCCTCAATGGTCATGCCTCCCGCCAAGTGGGCCAAAATAGACGACATGGATACCCGTGTGCCGTTGATATGCGGCTTGCCGGTACATACTTTTGGATCAATGGCGATGCGCGGATAATTCGGAAAGGTGTAAGGCATGGTCAGATTTTGTACAAAGTTAGGCACATTTTCAAAAATGCACCCAACCCTGCGCCTTCAAGTCGTGCAGGTTGCCGCCCTTCGTGTTCAGTTTGATGCCCTCTTTGGCTTCCAAAATCTCCCCGGCGATGTAGATGTCGGGCAAGAACTTGATTTTGTCCACGTCCTCCGGGCGGATGGTGAACAGCAGTTCGTAGTCCTCTCCACCGTTTAGGGCGCAGGTGACGGGGTCGAGTTTGAACTGCAAAGCCAGCAACTGCGCCTCCGGGTGGATGGGTACGCCGCTTTCCTCGATCAGCGCACCTACTTTGCTTTGCTTGCAGATGTGGAAAATTTCGGAGGCCAGCCCATCGGAAACATCAATCATCGCCGTCGGTTTTAGGCCAATTTCTCGGAACGTTTCGATCATGTCGCGTCGAGCCTCGGGCTTGAGTTGGCGGTTCACGACGTACTTCTGGTTTTCCAAGTCAGGCTGCACATCAGGTGTTGTTTCGAAGATTTGTTTCTCACGCTCAAGCAGTTGTAAACCGAGGTAGGCTGCGCCCAAGTCGCCGGTAATGCAGATCAGGTCGCCGACTTGCGCCCCGTTGCGGTACACCAACTGCTCCTTCGAGCATTGGCCGATGGCGGTGATGCTGATGGTCAAGCCTCTGGGCGAGGAGGTGGTGTCACCGCCCACGAGGTCCACACCGTAGGCTTCGCAAGCGGTGCGGATGCCCTCGTACAGTTCATCCAGTGCCTCCACCGAAAAGCGGTTGGAGATGGCGATGCTGACGGTGATCTGCCGGGGCAGGGCGTTCATGGCATAGATGTCGGAAAGATTCACGACGACGGCCTTGTAACCCAAGTGTTTGAGCGGCATGTAAGCGAGGTCGAAGTGGATGCTCTCCACCAGCAGATCGGTGCTGACGACGGTGCAAAGTCCACCGTTTTCGATGACCGCCGCATCGTCGCCGATGCCTTTGAGGGAGGAGGGTTGCCGCAGTGGGAAGTCGCGGGTGAGGTGTTCTATGAGGCCGAACTCGCCGAGGGTGTTTACGTCAGTGCGTTGCATAATTTTGGAGTAAGTTATTGGTTCACAGATTCTGATCTACATCTAGTCGGCTCTACGCCCCCACTTCCGCCCCCCCCATCAACTCCCTCACCTTCTTCTCCAACTCCAGCACCTTTTTCTGCAAATCCGGCAGTTGCTTGAACACGACGTGCGACCGCATGAAGTCCCTGAACCCGAAGGACGGGCTGCCAAACAGCGCAGAGTTGGGTTCTGTGATGTTGCCCGGCACGCCGCTCTGGGCTTGGATACGCGTCCCTTCGGCGATGCTGATATGCCCGGCAAAACCAGCTTGGCCACCCACCTGCACACTCTCGCCGAGGCGGGTGCTGCCCGCTATGCCCACTTGCGCGGCGAGCGCGGCGTTTTTGCCCACCTCCACGTTGTGGGCGATGTGGATGAGGTTGTCGAGTTTGGCCCCTGCGCGGATGATGGTGCTGCCCATGCTGCCCCGGTCGATGCAGGTACACGCGCCCACTTCCACATCGTCTTCCAGCACCACGTTGCCCACCTGCGGCACCTTCGCCCAAGTCCTGTCGGGCTGCACCGCGAAGCCGAAGCCGTCAGCACCGATCACCGAGTTGGCGTGTAGGATGCATCGGCTGCCGACCGAACAGTCGAAATGTACCCGGACACCAGGGTACAACTTGGTGCCGTCGCCGATGCGGGCATTGCGCCCCACAAACACCTGGGGGTAAAGCGTGCAGTTGTTGCCGATGATGGCCCCCTCCTCGATCACCGCAAACGCGCCGATGCTGGTGCCGATGCCCACTGTGGCGGTCGGGTGGATGGAAGCGTTTTGGGAGGTGGAAGTGCCGTTGGAGCGGTTCTGAGCCTCAAACTCTTGCAACAGCAGCGCAAGGCTGCTGCGCACGTCATCCACCCGCACGAGGGCGGGTTTGACCGCTTGTGTGGGCTGAAAGGAAGTATGTACCAACAAAACAGAAGCCTGTGTTGTGTAGGCATAGCCTTCGTAGCGGATATTGTCCAAAAAGGCAAAGTCGCCCGCAATGGCTTCTTCGATACGAGCGGGACGGGTCACGGTCGCTTCGGGATCGCCTTGGAGCGATGCGCCGAGCAAATGCGCAATTTGAGCGGCAGTAAATGTCATGCCGAGGGAGATAAAAGGCAAATGATGAGATGAATACAGGCGGGGTCGGGGGGCAAAGGTAGAAAAAATGCAAAGGGGGAAACTTCAAACTCAGAACGCTCGCGGGGTATTCATCCGCTGTTTCAGGCTATTTATCCAAGTATTTTTTCTGCCCGTACCCTCCTCAACTAACCTTGTGTCATTCAACTGTTCACGCTATCCATTTCAAAATGAAGAATACACCGCCCAAACGCAAAAAAACTCTTCTCTACGGCCTCATTGGGTTGGTCGCTCTGCTCATCGTTGCAGCCGTGTTCAAATCGCGCAGCACACCCAAAGGTGAAGAAGTGACCGCCGAAAAAGTGCAGCGACGCACCATCCGAGAGATGGTGAGCGCTAGCGGGAAAATTTTCCCCGAAACCGAGGTCAAAATCAGCAGCGACGTGTCGGGCGAGGTCGTCGAACTGTACGTCAAGGAAGGCGACTCCGTCACCGTCGGCCAAGTGTTGGCGAAGATCAAGCCCGACGAGTACCAGAGCGCCGTCGAGCAAGGCGAAGCCTCCGTCAGCACTGCCCGTGCCCAGCGGGAAATTTCCTCTTCCAATGTGCAAAGCAGCAGTGCCCAAATTGAGCAACTCAAAGCCGACCGTCAGCGCGCTGCTACTCAGTTGGATGTGTTGAAAAAAACTTTCCAACGGAGCGAAAAACTCTTCAAAGAAGGGGTGATTTCTGAAAGCGAATACGACACCGCCCAAGGCAATCTCAAAGCCGCCGAGAGCGGGCTTGCTGTGGCAGAAGCCGCTCTGAAAGCCGCCGATAGCAACTTCGGCTCGGCCCGCGAGGGGGTGCGCGTATCGGAATATGGCATCAACAGTGCCGCCGCTCGACTCAAAGAGCTGCGCAGCAACCTCCAAAAAACCATCATCACGGCCCCGGTGAGTGGCATCGTCAGCAAACTCAGCGTAGAAAAAGGCGAGCGGGTGCTCGGCATGGTGCAGATGACGGGTACTGAGATGATGCGAATCGCTAATTTCAGCAGCATGGAAGTGCAGGTGGACGTGAGTGAAAATGACATCCTCAAAATCACCCTCGGCGATCAGACCGACATCGAGGTGGATGCCTATCTGGGGCGCATTTTTAAAGGAAAAGTGACCGAAATCGCCAATAGCGCGAGCAATGTGGGTACGATGGGGGCCAGTCTCAACACGGACCAGGTGACGAATTTTGTGGTCAAAATCCGTGTAGACCCTAATTCCTACGCCGATTTGGTGCAAGGCAAGGGCCGTTACCCTTTCCGCCCAGGTATGTCGGCAGCGGTGGATATTTTCACCAATGCCGCCGATAGCACACTTAGTGTGCCGCTCATCGCGGTCACTGCCCGCGAGGAAGATGCTGACGACAAGAAAAAAGCGAGCGATGACGATGACGACAAGGCTCCGACTCAAGCAGTCAGTCAGCCCATCGGCAAAAGCAAAATCAAGGAAATTGTGTTCGTCGTGGTGGGCGACACGGTGGCGGTGCGCGAGGTGAAAACGGGCATTCAGGACAACGACCACATCGAGGTGCTGAGCGGCTTGCAGGAGGGCGAAACAGTGGTCACTGGCCCTTACTCCGCAGTGGCCCGCAAACTCAAGGCGGGCAGCCGCATCACGGTAACGGACCCGGAAAAGAAGAAAAAAGACAAAAAAAGCGGGGTGAAGGTGGAGGTTGACTAACCACAAAATAAAACTCCCGGCACTTGGACATTCCGGGTACCGGGGGTTTAATCTTTGAAAACACGAAAAAAGCCAGCGCATCCTGCGCAACCACTACTAACCTTTGCCACTCCGTCTTAGCCAAAGCGTCAACTGCTCGACTGTTAGCGCGATTTCCTTTTCCGTCTTGGCTATGGCCCCCTTCTTTCCGGCCATAGGCCCATCAAATCGCGTCCTACCCGACCCCGCGCTTTCAAACACAAAGGCGTGAAACACATATTCTACCGCCCCATCCTTTGCCTTTAGCCTAAGCGTATGCTCCACCTGCCCAGAGTTCAAAAACAAACTCATATCCCACCAGCCCTTGCATTTCAGTGTTCGTGCGTCAACGTCGGAACCTTCAAATAGGTAGTTGCCGTAAGTGTCGCCGCTGGCAAGCCATTTCAGGGCTTTTAGGTACAGGTGGCTGGCAGTGGAGTCCAGCACGGAAATCGTGCCGCTGGCTTGATAAGAACCCAAAACTTTCTGGATTTTCTGCCCTTCGCAGATGCGGGGCGCAAAAAGCATGATGACCGCGAGTAGCGGCATGAAAATCGAATGTTTCATAAATGACAAGAATCGAGATGAACAATGCCCGAAATGTAGGGCAAGACTCGAACTTGCGGCGACATTTTTAAAGTCACGTATCGACCTATGCAACACCCCCGGTTTAGAATATTCCCCGAACGGCTAAAAAACGCGGCCAAATGTGGTCAAAGTGAGGAAATGTGGTCAATAGGGGCAATGTAACAATCCCAAGCGCTACCGCACATTGACCACATTGACCGCATTCCTCACATTGACCACATTCCCCAATTAGTCTCTATTTTTGCAGAAACAACTCATCACATGGTCGCTACCGCCACTGCTCCCATCTCCCGCCCGCTTCCACAGCCCATGCCGAAAATCTCTTGGGAGGATTTTCAGCGGAAATACCTGAGCCGTGAGGATAAGTACAAGTACGAATGGGTGAATGGCCGGGTGGAAAA
>JAYSUY010000363.1:0-5065 GCA_043718855.1 Saprospiraceae bacterium
CGCAAACTTTCTGGCAAGTATTTTTAAGTGTTGTAGGTTAAAATTTTGTTTTGAAAAGAATTTAATTGTTTTATTTTTTTTATATGCGAGTCTATGTTCGGCCTTTTGACTTCATCGCATTGCAACAGGTCTTTCCAAAAGTTAAAATGCAATATAAAAAATATGGGCAGCAAGGTGAAATATTGGCCTTTGCCCGTCCCTTAGTACATAATTTTTAAAGTTTTTGCTGCCTTGCCTGGGTGTTTTCCCCGCGCGCAAGCCCGGTGAGAAGCCAGACCAGAACCACGGACTCTGCCGTGCGCTTGGTGAAAACACCAAGCAAGGCGAAAATGAGAACGAGTAGTATAGAACAAAGAACGGGAATGGCGGGGATTCATCTCTAGCCCACACAAAACGGGTGTAGCCATGAAAGTTTTGCCCAAAGGCCACTAAACCGTCCAACAAGGCGTTTGCTGCCGCGCTTGTGCGTTTTATCCTCCATTTTCACCCACCCAACCTGCTGCTCCTGCTCGCCATGAAATTTTCCAAACAGCAAGTCCTCGATTTCGCCGTGCTGGCCCTGCGCTGGTATTTGGCGGTGTACATGTTCGGTTACGGCTGGGCAAAATTGGCCAACAATCAGTTTGGGATCGACCCGGCATTGGCCAGCCAACCGATGAAAGACCTCGATTCGTTTTATGTCGCTTGGTACTTGTTCGATCATCCGACATTCAGGTGGGCAACGGGCTTGGGCGAAATATTGGGGGCCGTCCTGATCGCATACAACCGGACGGCGATTGTCGGTGCCTTGGTCCTGCTGCCGCTGATCTTCACCGTCTGGCTGATTGATGTTTGCTTCACCATGCAAATGTTTGGGTTGGGACTGGTGGCGCGGCTCTCGCTGATGCTGGCGGCTGACGTAGCGGTTTTGGTCTATCACAAAGAGAAACTGCTGCGCGTATGGCGATGGCTGACCGACCGCGAATCGATGCGGCTGCCCTACCCTTGGTGGGTCTATTTGCTCCTGCCGGTGGTGGGCTTTCTGATGGATTTAGTGCTGACCGTGTTCAGTATCCCCCTTCGGATGCTGTACGGTTGGCTGTAGGTTTTCGATCTCCGGCTCTCTTGCCGACGCTGGGAAACTGTGCTACCGTAAAAATTTCACCTGAAGGCCACGAAACCTCCCAACAAGGCGTTTTACAGTTCATTTTGAACTAACCTTGCTCCTTTTCACTAAAAAAAGTACCTTTGCGCCCCTATGAGAAAAACGTTCGGCTGGCTCCCCATCGTCCTCGCAATTTGCCTCCTTGCGGTGGCTTGCAAGAGCAGTTTTGAAAAAACGCGCACCAGCGGCGATGCGGCCCTGATTTTGAAAAGCGCCTTTGAATACTACGAAAAAGCGCAGTACCAAAAGGCTCAGTCGCTGTTCGAGTTGGTGCTCAGCAGCATCGTGGGTACCCCCGATGCAGAAAAAGCCACCTATCAGTACGCCTACACGCACTACCACCTGAAGCAGTACCTGACTGCCGCGTATTACTTCAAAAACTTTTCCAACACCTTCGTCAACAGCCCTTTCCGCGAGGAAGCGGCATTTATGTCTGCGTACAGCAACTATCAGTTGTCGCCCTCCTACCAGTTGGAGCAGTCCAACACCGAGAAGGCCATCGAGGAGTTTCAACTGTTTGTCAACCTTTTTCCGAAAAGCACCCGGGTGGAAGAGTGCAACACGCTGATTGACCAAATGCGCCGCAAATTGGAGGAAAAAGCCTTCGCCGAAGGCGAACTGTACTACAACCTGCGGCAGTATCAGTCGTCGGTCATCTCGTTCGACAACCTGCTGAGGGACTACCCCGAAAGCCCCGATGTCGAACGCGTTCGCTACCTCATCGCCCGCTCCGCCTACTTGCTCAGCGAGAACAGCGTAGTGGAGAAAAAAACGGAGCGGTACAACGAGACGATCACCCGTTGCAACGATTTTTTGGAAAAATACCCCAAAAGCAAGTACGTCAAAGACATCAAAGACATCCGCCGCGATGCCGAGCGCGAACTCAAAGCCGTGCAAAAGCGGCTGAAAACAACTTGACCCTTTGTTGAGATTGTTGAGCGTTTGTCTCAACAACCTCAACATCCCTCAACAACCTCAACCATCTCTACATCTCTCAACAACATAAAAATATGAGCGACATCAAGACCAAAGCCCAAGGGCTTGACCCCAATGTGCAGCCCCGCAACGTGATGGAACTGGTTGACAAAACCGGCAACATCTACGAAAGCATCGCCATCATCAGCAAGCGTGCGCGCCAGATTTCGAGCGACTTGAAATGGGAAATCCAGCGCAAACTCGAAGAGTTTGCCGTCAACACCGACACCATCGAAGAGGTGCAGGAAAACAAGGAGCAGATCGAAATCTCCAAGTTCTACGAGCGCCTGCCCAACACCGCCATCATCGCCGCCCAAGAGTTTCTGCAAGACGAGATTCAGTGGCGCTATGTGGAAAACCCCGCTTGATGGAACGATGAACGATGAAGGATGGACTAAGAACGGGGCATCCCGTAGTTCATCCTTCCTCGTTTATACTTCATAGTTAAAATGAAAATTCTCCTCGGCATCAGCGGCTCCATTGCGGCCTACAAAGCCGCATTGCTCACCCGCCTCTGGGTGAAGCAAGGCGACGAGGTAAAGGTACTGATGACCGAGTCGGCAGCAGATTTCATCGCGCCGCTCACCCTTTCCACCCTCTCGAAACATCCGGTACTGAGCAGCGTCCGCTCCGAAGCGGGCTGGAACAACCACGTCGAACTCGGCCTGTGGGCTGACGCATTGGTGATCGCACCTGCTACTGCCAATACCCTCGCCAAATTGGCCAATGGACTGTGCGACAACATTGTAGGCGCAGTTTACCTCTCCGCTCGCTGTCCGGTTTTTGTTGCACCTGCCATGGATGTGGACATGTGGCACCACCCAGCCACTCAAGCCAACATTCGGCGTTTGCAGGAGCACGGTGTACACATCATCCCCGTCGGTACGGGCGAATTGGCGAGTGGGCTGGTCGGTGAAGGCCGCATGGCCGAGCCGGAGGACATCGTGGCGTTTGTGAGGAGTTTGAAGTTTGAAGTTCAAAGTTTGAAGTCAGAGACTCCGCTCGCAGCACCCCTAAATGCCATGCCCAGCGCAACTTCAAACTTCAAACTTCAAACTCCAAACCCCCTACTTCAAACTTTAAAAGCCTTAGTTACCGCTGGCCCCACCTTCGAGCCACTTGATCCGGTGCGCTTCATCGGCAACCACTCAAGTGGAAAAATGGGCATTGCCATCGCGGAAGCCCTTGCTGCCCAAGGTGTTGCGGTGACGCTGGTGCTGGGACCAACTGATTTGCGCCCGCAAAACCCAAGCATTCAGGTAGTGCTGGTGATGTCGGCGCAGGAGATGTACGCGGCTTGCGCCTCGGTTTTTCCCGAAATGGACATCGCTGTGCTGGCTGCCGCTGTGGCAGACTACCGCCCAAAGGTGGTTTCGGAAACAAAAATCAAAAAGAAGGACGACGAACTGAGTATCGAACTGGCCAAAACCATTGATATCGCCGCCACTTTGGGCAAAATCAAGCGCCCCGATCAGGTTTTTGTGGGCTTTGCACTCGAAACCAATAATGAAGAGGCCAACGCCCAAAGCAAGTTGGAGCGGAAGAACTTTGACTTTATCGTGCTCAATTCCATGCAGGACACGGGCGCGGGTTTCGGGCTGGACACGAACAAGATCAGCATCTTCCGGCGCGATGGCTCGCGGCAAGATTTTCCCCTAAAAAGCAAAACCGAGGTGGCTTGGGACATTGTGGCGGAAATCGCGGTGCAGTCAGCCAACCGCTGAGCAAAGTTTGGAGTCATGGCGTGGTTCTGCTCGCTTCGAAAATCCCTGCTTCTGTCAACCCTGATGCCTTTTTTTTCAAAGTTCTTTTTGAAATTCAAACCTACCCTCCTCCAAGACGAGTTTTTTGGACAAATGAGGCTGATCACAGGCAAAGGCGGCAGCCATTGGGAGTGCGAAGGAGTTTTCTTCCTGCCAGAGAACAAATTTATCCCATTTCTGATAGATACCGTTGAAGAGCAGCCTCCTTCGCAAGCGCAAAAAGATTTTGTGAAGGAGATTGAACGTCAATATCCTCATCTCTTACAAACATGGACAACGGCGTTGGAGGCGAATGTTAGAAACTGGATACCTGATTTCCATTTGTCAGATATGCACACCATTTTCGCTCTCGATGCTATAGAAATTCCTGCGGAGATTGGAGAGCGCCCCACGTGGAGCATTACTTTTCAAGCGAATGATCGAATCGAACCAGCCTTTCACTATTTCGAGTTGAGGATGGACGGCTGGCAAGTGACTGAAATTTTCATGGATGGATGACTTCCTTCGCTCATTATCACATTCCCTCATTGTCACATCATCAAATTAGCATGGCCCAGCGTTTTTTTTCCACCCTCATCCTGCTCGCGTTCGCCCTGTCGGCCTTTGCCCAAAACGGCGAGATCAACGCCAGCGTCCGCGTCAGCACCCCACAATTGCAGAACACCGACCGCAAAGTGTTCGATCAACTCGAAGTGGCGCTCAAAGAATTCATCAACAACACAAAGTGGACGCAGGATGCATACGAGCCGGAGGAGCGGCTGGAGTGCAACTTCATCATCACCGTCTCTGAGGAGGTGGGCAGCAATACATTCAAGGCCGAACTGGCGGTGCAGTCTGTGCGCCCGGTGTTTGGCAGCGGCTACAAAACGCCCCTGATCTCGCACCTCGACCGCGATTTTGTGTTTTCTTACGACCAAAATCAGCCCATTGAGTTCCTGCCCAACTCCGCCGACAACCAGAACCTGCCAGCGATGGTGGCTTTCTACATCTACATCATGCTGGGGCTGGACTACGACTCGTTTTCGCTCTACGGCGGCGACCAGCACCTGCTGGCTGCCCAGCAGATCGTGACCAACATTCAGAATCAGCCCAGTGCTCCACCCGGCTGGAAGCCCGGCGATGGCGGCAAAAACCGCAACCGCTACTGGGTGGTCGAAAACCTCCTCAATCCGCGCGTAAAACC
>JAYSUY010000364.1:0-5064 GCA_043718855.1 Saprospiraceae bacterium
GTGCAAAAGAGCGATGGTGCTGGTGCGGTGGTGCCCATCGGCGATGTACACGCTGTGTACCTGTTCGGCAAATAAATCCTGCACTTGCCGGATGTCGTCGGCATTCGTCACCGCCCACACCCGATGCGTTTGGTGGCTTTTGGCGAAGTGTGTGGAAAACAGCGGCTTGTGCGAGCCAGCATACCCGTCCAGCCAGGTTTTGATGGCCAAGGAAGGCGGGTAGGTGAGCAGCACGGGTTTGAGTACGGCTTCCCATTGCAGTAAAAGGCGTATCTGATACTGCTCTCGCTCGCTCAGGGTTTTTTCATGTTTTTTAACTTTCCCGGCAAAAAAATCTTCCACATCGTTGAGCGCCACCAAACCTGTGTGATTTCGGTCTGCGGCTTCGATGCGATAGATGTACAGCCCGGGCTGGGCCTCTTCTTTGAACAGGCCTATATCGGTGTACGTTTGATACATATCCTTGGCTTCGTCGCAAAATTTATCGGGCGAACTAACCAACTTGAATTTGGGCGAAATGGCTTGGAACGGTTTTATCTGCATGGCAAAGTCAAGGTAAGGTATTCGTTTTCAATTTCTTAAGCATAAAACGACCTCAGAAAACGGCTGAAGTGGTGGGCGATAGAGGCCGTGTTTTTGTCCTATTTTACAGGGGCTTGGCACCCCCATCTTTGTACCATCAACGACAACAACGCGGTTGAGCAACAAATACCGCCGATGAAGGGTCGTTTGACACACACGCAATTTCTTTCATGAGACAATAGAAAAAACCCGCGGCGCAAACGAGCGTCGCGGGTTTTTGATTTTTATGTGCCGCCCAAGCCGTTTTTCAAAAATATATGCCTCTATCGCATAGGCAATGCCTCGCTTTTTTTTTCAAAAAACACTCGGCTTAATTCATTAGATAACAATAAGTTGTGCTAAAAAAGAGTGGATTCGCCTCAAAAAATGCTTTGATCAAAAGCCTGTTTTTTGTCTTGCTATCCGCTGTTGAGTACCCCCATCTTTGTTTCGCTTTCGAGCAGTTCGAGGGCATCTCTCCATCGGCACGGTACTCCCGGTACTTTCGCCACGAGATTATACAAGAAGCAAAAAAGGCAGTGCAAACGAGCACTGCTTTTTTTTTGTTTAGGCACTGGGCGAACAACAATTTGTCCTTTTACAGCACAGATCAGACGTTCAGGTAGTGCATCAACGATTCGTAGCGCTCACGCATCGGATCGGCATACTCGATCTCACTGAAGGTTTCCTTCACATTGTATTCATGTCGTTGCAACGAAGCGGTCACCCTGCTCAGGTCGTGGCGGTTGAGTTTTAGCGTCACTTCCACATAATCTGGGTCGGGAGTTGATGTAACAAAACTGCTCAGAATTTTGGCATTTTCATCTTCCACGATGCGAGCCAATGTCGCCAGTGAGTAGTCGCGTTGCATCATATCCAACACCAGCACAGCCCCTGACTCGGTGAACGAAGCCGTATGGGCAAAGTAGCGCATCAGGTCGTTTTGTGATATCAGGCCGAGGTACTGGCCTTCATCGTCCACCACCGGGATCACGGTCAGGCGGTTTTCTCCCATTACCCGCATCACCTCAAAAATATGCTCCGACCCGCGCACGGCGAAGCGGCGCATGAGGGAGAAATCGTAGGTACTGATGGGGTCGTAGAGTTTGTGATTGAACACATCTTCTTCAGACAATAGCCCCACCAAACGGCCGTCTTCCACCACCGGCAGGTGCTTCACATGGTGGTCGTTGAGCAGGTGGAACGCGTCGCGGCCCGTCTGTTCGATAGACAGTGCAGGGATGTCGTGGGCGATTAAAGTATTGGCAGTCATGTGTTAAGGGCGATGCAAGAGGATGAAAAAATGTGGTGCTGCAAGAGTACAGGATTTGGTGCGATGCAAGGTCTTCCAGAAAAGAAAATTTCGTCATTTTTAGTCACTGGCGATGGAAGCCTTCATTTTAGGAACGTGTGAATAATAACTTGTTACTTTCGGGTAGATTGATTTTTGGCTAGGCAACCCTCTTTTTGTGCGAATAGTGGGGCTATTTAATCAAAAAGAGGGGTAGCATAGCCGGAAATCAAGCAGCCGAAAGTGATAAGTTATTGTTCACACGTTCCTTAGCCCAGCGGACGGCCCTCAATTTTCACCTCACAACCTTACTTTCAGCAGTTCGCCCAGTCGCTCGAAAGCAGCCCGCCAGTCGTCGTTCACAAACACCCACTGGCCCTTGCGGTGGCCCTTGGTGAGCAGGTAAAACACGTTTTGGCTGCGCCAGATCACAGGCTTCAGGCCCATGTCCTGTACAATACTCAATACGTCGTTGAGCCATTTGACGCGCTGCACCGACGACTCGTCCAATTCAATTTTTTCAATTTCCCGGTACACCCGCTCGCCGACGGCATGGCGAAGCGCATCTTCGTCGGCGTGTTTCACCTCCCAGCGGCGCATATCGTCAGCGATGCGGCGAAGGTTGCGTGGGTCCGCGGTTTCTTCTTGCTCAAAAAATTCGAGGAGATCGGCGTTCGGAACGTAGGAAGCAATGTTGCGCCAAGCGTCGGGCAGCGTAAGCCCGGCATCCTGCAAGGCCGTCATCAGCTGGTAGTTGTCGTTGAACACCTGGCGGAAAGTAGCCTCTGCCGAGGCGAGGCTGGTTTCTGTAATCGCCTTGATGACCTCGATTTTTTCGTCGGCAAACAGCGTGGAGAGTGAGAATTTTTCGGGGCCGAAATACTCCTGCAAGATACCAATGACCTCGCCCAAGTGAGCCGCTCGGAATGCCTTGCTGGTGCGCTGGTACATGGCATCGAAGGTCGTGCGGTTCATCTCCGCGCTGATGTTGCCGATGATGTGCTGCTGACCGAGGTACAGCACCGCGAAGCAGAAGGTTTTTTCTGCATGGCTTAGCCGTGAGCGGATGATGAGCCGTCCGGCGGCAAACTGCGGCGTGCCGGCCTCTATTTTTTCAAAAAACTCTACAGAGGCGGTATAGTTGAACAGGTCAAGCCCTTCGGGGTTGTCCTCGAACAAGGATGCGATGGCGAAATGAGCAGCCACGCGCTCCAGCGTCACGCGCGTGGGCACCACGTTTTGCTGAAAATTGACAGCACCGTTAGGGAATGTGTTGCTGGGAGCCTCGGCCAAGCGGCGCAGAAATTCCGGGTGAAGGTCCATCGCCGTCACATCCTGCGCGTAGTCCATCGCTCGGAGGGCATATTGCAGAATTTGGTTGGTCTCAATGCCCGAAATTTCATCAAAAAACCACCCGCAACTGGTGTACATCAGCAGTGCATGGCGCTGAATTTCGAGTAGGCGAAGCACCTTCACCTCCTCCAAATGGCTGAGTTCTCGGCGGGCGTGTTTTTTCAGAAAACCAGCCACCGACTCCTCCGAACGGTCGAGCATAACCCCGATGTAGTCGTTGCGGGCAGCCCAAGGGTCGCGAAGGTAGCGTGCGCCTTCGAGTTCAAACAACGGAGCAAGCCGGTCGCGGAGCCAGTCGAGGGTGTCGCGGAGGGGTTTGCGCCAGCGCTGGTGCCAGTTGGGGCGGCCACCCGTGTTGCAGCCACAGTCGCTGCGCCAGCGTTCCACGCCGTGTACACAGCTCCACGAAGAGTTTTCGTGAATCTGCACCTCCCAAACGGGCGGGTGCAGTTCGAGGAACTGGCCGTAGTTGGTGAGCGTGGCTAAGTCGTTGTCTTCGATGTAGTTGAGCGCGTCGGCGAGGGCCATTTCCCCAAACCGGTGGTGGTGGCCATAACTCTCGCCGTCGGTAGCGATGTGGGCCAGTTGCGGCTCGTCGCTGCTGTCCAAGAGGCCAGTGATGCGCTGCGCAAAACCCCTACCGCTGTTGAGCAGACCATTGAACGCCACTTCCTGCGCTACTCCTCCGTGATAAAAAAACAGGGCGATGCGCCGCCCGCTGGGCAAAAGGTACCAGTACGCGCGGCGAGTATCCACGCTTTCGGCGTTGACGGGAGACCAGGGGGAGTTTGAAGTTTGAAGTTCGGAGTTTGAAGTTTGACCCGCCTTCGCGCTTTGACCCACCATAGCCTCCGGCGAAGGAGGGAGCGTTTGGGCGGGTGAAAGTTCGGAGTTTGAAGTTTGAGGCTCGGTCGGTGGCTCGGAACTCGGAACTTCGAACTTCAAACTCCGAACCCCTTTGGCCTGTCGCGGTGCCAGCACAGTGTACCTGATGCCATGCGAAGCCAGCACCTCGAGGGTCTCGGTATCCACCGCTGTTTCGGCCAGCCAGATGCCTTCGGGGTAGCGGCCAAAGCGGTGCTCAAAGTCGCGGATGCCCCAAGTGACCTGGGTCACTTTGTCGCGGTAGTTGCAAAGCGGGAGGATGAGGTGGCTGTGTACTTGAGCCAGTGCTGAACCGTGTCCGCCGTAGCGCTCGGTGCTGCGCTTGTCGGCACTGATCAGCAGTCCGTAGGCATCGGGGTCGTTTTCTTCGAGCCAAGTGAGCAGCGTGGGGCCGAAGTTGAAGGAGATGCGGTTGTAATTGTTGCGGATTTTGGTGATCCAGCCCTTGTCGTCGAGGATGCGGGCTGCTGCGTTGGGCGCGTAGCACTCAAAATTGATGCGGGCGTTCCAGTCGTGGAAGGGGCGGGCTGACTCTTGCTGTTCCACCGTTTCGAGCCACGCGTTTTCGCGGGGCGGCTGGTAGAAATGGCCGTGTATGCAGACGTATTTGTTGGTGCGTGACATGGCGCGAAGGTAAAAAATGCTGGCTACGGAGAAGGCCGTTTGTGGGTTACGCCATTTCTGCTGCCCACATCACCTCCCATTCTCCCATTGCCCGCAGCGTCTCGGCCAATGCCGCCGCCAAGCGGTAGGGCTTTGTTTTCGATTGCTATTGGGGCTCACCCGTCCATGATGGCCTTCTATCTGGTTTCTGTTTGTCGGTCAAGGGGTTGCCGTCGGCTTTTCCGAAAAATCGGGACAGGCTTTTCAGATTTCACCTCGCGACGGACCTCTAACACTCCTCGCTGCCAAGCGTGTAGTGGGCTTCAGCAGGCGAGTTGTTGCCCATGCCGGGCGCACAAAAAAGTGGGGGT
>JAYSUY010000365.1:0-5055 GCA_043718855.1 Saprospiraceae bacterium
ATCAGAAACCCGTAGGCGATCAGCCCGGCGGTCAGGTACGAGAGCGTGCGCACGCCCCGTCGACCGTAGTATTCGTTGATGATGTCAGTCATCACAAATACCACCGGCCAGAGCAGCACCCCTGCTGTGAGGGTAAAAGCCAAGTTGGGCTGACCCAACAGCGTCCAGTTAACTGGCTGAAAACCAAAGGTTTTTTCTAAAGAAAACAATTTGACTCCGATGAACTCGGCCACCAAAGCATTGGTGATAAAAATACCCGCCAGAAGTATCCACAGGCGGGTGGGCTTGGAAGAGAAAAAGTCGTGCATATAAGTAAATGTGGTCAATGTGTGGAATGTGGTCAATTAGAACAATGTGGCCCCCTACGCTGTGGCTTCAGCGGGTAAACCCTCAAAAATGTGTTGGATGCAATCAACGGCCACGAAGGCATCACAAGGTTGAAAAAACACGGGTACCTCTGCCATGTCCAACCAAAAGTTTTTTGGGCTGTTTACCTTCGCCGTCCTTTTCACCCAATCTCAGGGCAAATTCTCATCAACACTATTGATCACATTGCTCTCATTGACCACATTTTCAAATTCACCCATTGGCTAGCATATCCATCAACCTCAAAGACGGCAGTATCGAGAAGCCGCAGGAAATCATCGTCGGTATTGACCTCGGTACCACCAACAGCCTCGTGGCGTACATGAAAAACGGCCAGCCGGTATGTGTCAAAGGTGCCGATGGCAACAGTACGCTCGTGCCATCGGTGGTGCATTTTGCCGAAAATGGCGAGGTGATCGTGGGCGATGCAGCCAAAGCCAAACTGCTCAGCGATCCGGCCAACACGATTTATTCCGTCAAGCGACTCATGGGAAAGTCGTATCAAGATGTGCAAAACTTGGGTGCTCGCTTGGGCTATCAGGTGCTTGATGACGACACCGAATCGCTGGTCAAAATCCGTGTCAAAGATCGATTCTATACGCCCATCGAACTCAGTTCGCTGATTTTGAAGGAGTTGAAAACCCGCATTGAAACTGAACTGGGTGCTGAAGTGAACAAAGCCGTCATCACTGTACCCGCTTATTTCAACGACAACCAGCGGCAAGCCACCCGCGACGCGGGCCGTCTGGCTGGGCTGGATGTGCTGCGCATTGTGAACGAACCGACTGCGGCGGCGTTGGCGTATGACCCCACCCCCGACCCCTCCCCCAACGGGAGGGGGGCCACGACAAATACTACGACAAACACGAAAACAAGTGATGCCTCGGCGTTTGCCGTGTCCCCCCTCCCGTTGGGGGAGGGGCCGGGGGTGGGGTTGATCGCCGTCTTCGACCTCGGCGGTGGCACCTTCGACATCAGCATCCTGCGCATCGAAGATGGCATCTACGAAGTGCTGGCCACCAACGGCGACACCTTCCTCGGCGGCGATGACTTCGACCGGGTGCTGGGTGATTTTTTAATCCAAAAATCAGGGCTTGACCCAGCGTTTGTACACCGAGATGCAGCACTGGGCCAGTTGGTTCGCCTGACCGCCGAAGCTGCAAAAAAACACCTCTCGATAGCAGAATCGTTTGATTGTGAACTCAATGGGCAACAGGTATCCGTCACGCGAACCGAATTTGAGCAACTCATCCAGCCGCTGGTGCAGCGCACCCTCGACTGCTGCCGCAATGCCCTCCGCGACGCACAGTACGCTGCTGCTGATATTGAAAAAGTGGTGATGGTGGGTGGCTCTACGCGGGTGCCGATGGTCAAAAAGTCGGTGGCCGAATTGTTTGGCCGACCCGTATTCGACGAAGTAAACCCCGACGAAGTGGTCGCGCTGGGGGCAGCCATCCAAGCCGACGTGCTGGCTGGCAACCAGCAGGACATTCTGCTGCTCGACATCACTCCGCTCTCGCTCGGCATCGAGACCGTCGGCGGTCTGATGGATATCATCATCCCCCGCAACTCGAAGGTGCCGACCAAAGCCGGGCGGCAGTACACGACCAGCGTGGATGGACAGAAAAACTTGAAAATCAGCGTGTTTCAGGGCGAACGCGACTTGGTGGAGCACAACCGACAGTTGGGCGAGTTCGTGCTGCGCGGCATCCCGCCCATGCCAGCGGGTTTCCCAAAAATCGACATTCAGTTCATCCTCAACGCTGATGGCATTCTCACGGTGCGTGCCCGCGAATTGCGCAGCAACCTCGAAACCACCGTAGAAATCCGCCCCACCTACGGCATCACAGAGGAGGAAATGGGTATGATGCTGCTCGACAGCATCCGAAACGCCCAAAGCGACATGACCGTGCGCGGCCTGCTGGAAGCCCGAAACGAGGCCAACAACCTGCTGCTGAGCGGCCAGAAATTTTTGGAACAAAACACCGATATCCTGAGCGAGGAAGAAAAAGCGGAGACAAATGCCCTGCTTACGGCCCTGCGCGAAACGGTTTCAGGTGATGACAAAGACTTGATTCACAAGGCCATCGAAACACTCAACGAATACACCCTCCCGCTGGCGCACCGAGCGATGGACACCAACATTCGAGCAGCGATGACAGGGAAAAAGATTTAAAACGGCCAGACGAAGCACAAACGACTTGTAACGATGCAACACACTTCCGATTTTTTCCGTGACGCACCCGCAACCAACCCTGTGGTACACTTTGCCAACGAAGCAGAGGCCTGTGCAGCCGTACTCATGGCATGTATGCGAGCCAACGAACTGGGTGAATTCGCGGTAAACGCCACCTTTTTTACCACCATCAACAGCCGCAATGTGTTCAAAGACTACGATGCGACTGCGCTCATTACGGCTGCCGAACGATACTGCGAACAGGTGGGCAGCCCCGTAGCGCTCATCGATGCGGCCATCGGGGCCATCCGGGAGCAAACCCGCATCCCTCTGTTCGTCCAATGCCTCGATGTCATCTTGGCCGATGGTCTGGTGACACCTTCGGAACACAAGGTTTTTCAGTACTTGAAGAAAAAATTTGGAGTGGCCGACGATCTCGCCTCAAACGCGCTGGAGGTGCTGCTGGCGAAAAATCAGTTGTAAAGACTTGGGCTATGGACTGACTTGTTTGGTTGGTTTCGCAAAAAAAAGAAGCGCAAAAGGTTGTTCAACAACCTTTTGCGCTTCTTTTTTTGCAGGAAAATTATTTCGGCAGGGAACTGGTTAGGTGGCCGCAGCGCGGCGAAATATTTGTAGCCTTTTAGCAGAAAAATATGTTTTTAGAGGTGCAGCGCACCGCAATATGTTACGGTGCGCTGCACCTCCAATCAGGTTTTGCCATATTTTACTACAAATATTATGGGGCGCGGCCCCTGTGCTAACCAGTTACTCGGCAGACTTATTTCTTCTTCCCGTTCATCTTATCCCACACCTTCCAGTCCTTCACTTTTTTGCGCTCGCGCTTGTCGATGATGTAGCGGACGGAGATGGACGCGCCGTTCCAATCGAACGGATGGACTTGGTCGCCAGCGAGGTGAAGTTCGGGTTTCCAGTCCACCGAAAAATTAAGGCGACCCAGCGAGATTTCCGCACCGCCGATGGCCGACAGGCCAAAAACGTTTTGAGCAGTTTCGTTTTCCAATCGAGTAGCCTCGCTGCGACCATAGTAGTGTACTCCTGCACCGCCATAAAAATTGATGCCTCGGAACAAGATTTTGTGGTGCTTTTCAGCGAGCAAACTCACCCCTAAGTCTTTGGAATTGAAGCCTGTGTGCAGGATACCTTCAGCCGTCCAGCCATTGGTGATGTATTGTTGCACGGTGAGGTTGATACCGTTGTCGATGCGGATACCCGCAGCCGTTTTGTAGGATTGACCGAAGGCGGGGACACTGATGAAGGCGGCCAGAACGATGAGGATGAGGGAAAAACGAGTGTTGAGCATAATCTGTGCGGTAGGTTCCGTTTTGAAAAGATGTCTCCAAAACGGGGTGCCTCGGCGGGTATTTGTAAGTCTAATTTGGTTTAAAGGTTTTTTAACGGAGTGTCCCAAAATCTCCTAAAAACGCAAACTTTCATGGCTCTGCTTTGCGCCCTTGCGCCTTTGCGAGACATTTACACCCTGCTAGTGGCAAAGCATTCCGCATCAAAACTTTGCGCCTTTGCGCCTTTGCGAGACCTTTACGCCCTGCTATGCTTTTTCAACTCCGTCAATTTTTCCGCTTCTACTTCGCCGCGGTCACCAAATACCAGTTGCACTCGCCCTTCGTATTCGACATGGTGATGGCCGTGTTGGAAGATTCCCGCTGGTTTTATGCTTTCGATGATGTGGAAACGCTGCGCCAAGCCGCCCTCGAAAGCGATGTGCTGATGAATGTGACCGACTACGGCACAGGGGCCGTAGTTCAAAAAAATGCGACTTCACCGCACACCTCCGCCGTTCCACTGCGAGACATTGCCCGCCGTTCAGCCAGTTCGATCGGGCAAGGTCAAGCCCTGTTCCGCTTGGCTGACTGGGCTAAGCCGAGCACCGTGCTCGAACTGGGTACCTCGCTCGGTTTTGGCATTTTGTATCTGGCTTTGGCTGCACAGCAAGCCAAAATCATATCGCTCGAAGGCTGCTCGGAGTGCGCTGCCGCCGCCCGCAACCACTTCGAAATGCTGAAAGTCGACCATGTGGAAGTACTCGATGGCCCCTTCGAAAAAACTTTGATGCCAGCATTGCAAAAATTGCAATCGCTTGATTTTGTGTTTATTGACGGCAATCACCGCAGCGGCCCGACGCTGGCCTACTTCGAGCAGTGTCTGCCATTTGCCCACCCCAAAACCGTATTTGTATTCGACGATGCGCACAACACACCCGACATGGTGGAAGCATGGCAACGCATCCGACAGCATCCGCGCGTGACACTAACGGTTGATTTCTTTGACCTCTCGCTGGCCTTCATCAACCCCGATTTTAGAGAAAAACAACACTGGCAAGTCATCCGCTCGAAGTTTAAGCCCTGGCGATTTTGGTAATGCCCAATTACCTTCGCCAAAAAATACTGCCTAACCATGCAACACATCACATTCACCGTCCAAAACGCCGTAGCCCGCATCACCTTCAATCGCCCGCAGGTATTCAACTCCATGAA
>JAYSUY010000366.1:0-5054 GCA_043718855.1 Saprospiraceae bacterium
CCGATCTCGTACACGGCAACCAAATACTGGCTTTTGGGACAAAAAACAACCAACTGTACTTGGCACGGGCCAACTGGCGCGGTCATGTAGAGCACTATGTCTGGAGCGTTGCACAGCCTGTACAGTGGCCCCTGTCGGTATACAGTTTTCCTTCCGAAAGCAACCATGTATACCTCCAAGATGCCCGAGGTGAAGGTATTTCGGAGAAAATCCTGTCTCAAAATGGTCACTTCGACAGCGAGTTGGTGTTGGACTGGCTGACTTGGTCTGCTATCGCTCCTCTGGCAATTCGTATTTCCGAGAGGGGCCAGGTGGTAGTGGTAGCCGAAGAAAATAACTCGATCATTTGCCTCTACCGCTACGGTCTGCACCGAAAACAGTTGTTCGGAAGCACTCCGCTGCTGGGCGACCACGACGAGCCGGGCATGAGCGATATGGGTGGCGCTCGCCTCCCGATGTTGCGGCTGGGTGGCTTCAACTTCATCGCCAACCGCGAGTTTTTGCTGAAAATCAAGGAAAACCTCGAAACCGAAATCATCCCCGTAGGCGAAGGCGGCATACTCAAAATGCTGGCTACGCAAGGGCCTGACTCGCTTCGCTTGGTACTGGTGACCGAAGATGGTTGTGCAATGATTGACCCTTTTCAGGAGAAAACCGAACTGCGCGAGGTAGGTTTTTTCGCACGAGACGATGATTACGTGGATGCCCAACTGATCGGCGAAGATCACTTGGTGGTCGCTCGACAAAATTCAGCAGAGGTGTACGAACTGAACCGGGTGAGTTGCTCGGGTCGAATTGTCTTCCGGGTTTCTTTTCCTGATGAAAAGTTGGTGGCCGTACTGCCCACTGCCGATCGGAGCCGCTTTGCGGTACTCACCCAACGGGGTGAACTGCACGAGTGCGGGCTGAGGAGAGTGTGAGGTAAGGCGTAAAAAGCAGAACCGGTGCCACCTGATCAGGCGGCACCGGTTCTCTTTTTTTTTGAATGTCGGGCTGAAATTACTCTTCCTCCTCCTCGTTGCTGCTGCTGTAGCCTTTCACTCGATACTTGTCTTTTTCTACAGGCTTGAGTTTCATTTTTTTCTTGTTGTCCTGATTGTACTTGTCGCGGTCGTCCTGACGGCGAATGTCTTTTTTGTTCTCTTCCCAAGGCTTGTGCATGGCAAAAGTGTGATTTTAGGTCGCTCAGATTTCACGAAGTGAGGTTTTTAGAGCGGCGGAGTGAAAAAAAATGGACTATAGATTGTTCGGCTTGAGTACTGCTTTTCCTGATAAAACGGGCAATACATCTGCTTTACAGGTACAAAAATAATCCCTTTCCTGATTTCGCCAACTCCTTTTAGGTTAAAATTTTTTGGACTTCTGTCGTTTCAGCGGCATAAGCCGATTTTCGCTGACAGACCAAAACGCCAACCACTAATTTTGCTGGCAAGGCTACCGGCGCATGGTTACGCGCTGCGGCAGCCGTCATCTCATCTCTTTACCCAAACCGTATTTTTCATGCGAAAAATCCTTTTCCTCGCCCTCGGGTGCGTGTCATCCCTTTTCCTCGCCGCCCAAAACACCAACTACTTTTTCAAGACCCTCAATGCCCAACGCGGCGCCACCACCTGCCTCGACGCAAGCGGCAACCTCTGGGTGGGTACCAAGAAACAAAGCCAAATTCAACTGCTCAAAATGCGCCCTGACGGTACATTGCTGGATCGCGTAGACCTTGCAGTGAGCGGCTCCAACAACTTGGTAGAAATCTTGGTGGACACCGATGGTATGATCATCGGCTGTGGCAATTCCGACGAGTCGTTCGGCTCTGGCTTTGCCTTCCGCTACGATCCAGAAGCACACAAATTGCTCTGGACCAACAACTTCGAGAGCTTGTTTTTCAACATTGTCTCTGGCATCATGGAGCGTGGGCCGGGTGGTCATTTCACCATCGTGAGCACCGCGCTGTTTGAAGAAGCCGAAATGATCACGATTGACAGGCTGACAGGCAAACTGCGATCTGACGGCACCCGTGCTCACCGCTACGGGCTATACAAAACGTACAACGCCGCCGTATTCCACAAGGGCTTTATCTACACTTCCGGCGCAGATGCTATTGACGGCAACGGCCAACTTCGGCTCAGCACATCAAAGATAATTCCCGCTACGGGCGCGGTGCAATGGACCCGCCTCAGCCCCCGTGACCTGAACGTATTCAAGGGTGACTTCATCGGCCAAGACATCATCGTGGACCAAGATTCATTGGTGTCCATCTCGCTCAGCGGCCCTCAGGGCACCGGCTTCCTCACCAACGCCATCATGCAAAAAAACACCCTTGATGGAAACCTCGTTTGGGCAAAACGTTACGCACTTTTCAGCCCTAACGAGCGCAACAATGTGATTGTGGAGGAAGTGGTGAGCGTATCCGACGGCTACGTCGTGTTCGGACGCAGTTACGCAAGCCCCAACAACGGACCAGCCACCGCGTTTTTTCTGTTTAAAACCGACAAACAGGGCAAGCCCAAGTGGGCTCGCCTCATCGGCAAAAACTGGGATGTCGGCGTTTCGCCACTGTCCTACCAAAACCAACTCCTCGCCACCGCAGATGCGCTCTACGTCATCGCTGATGCCAAAAACGAAGCGGGACAGCAAACCTCCTACTTGTTCAAAACCGACCTGAACGGCAACATCGAAGGCTGCGATTACATTCAAACTGCTGGGGTACAGGCGTTCGACATCATCAACCCGTCAAACGAAGCCGTTGATGTCAGTACCGAGGCCAGCAACGTACTGGTAGAAACTACCCAAGTCGGGCCCGCCAGCGGCACATCCCCTGCCATCGCCACACTTTGCGAGGTGAAAGCAGCCTGCCTTAATCTGCCCGACGCAGTGCTGCGCTTGGACAGTGTGACTTGCGGCGGCGGCTCCCGCACGGCCCATTTTGCACTGTGCAATGTCGGTAGCGACACCCTGTTTGGTGATGTCGCGCTGGGGTTTTACCCTAAAAACCCCCTAAAAGACAGCACACAGCGCATCGCGTCGTTTGTTTTTGACCTTGATCACCTCGCGCCCGGCGCGTGCGCGCTGCGCAGCGAACCACTCAGCACGCTCGGTTTGGTCAACTACGCGCAGGCGTTCGGCCTCGTCGGAGCCGCTGATGCGCCTACGCCCATCGCGTTGGCCAATTTCCCGCTGGGTACCGCTGCTACTGAGTGCAACTACGCCAACAACTTGACCACCTGGAAATTAGACGTGAAAGGCGCGGCGCCCAAACTCGGCCCCGATGTGTCCATCTGCCCAGGCAAAAGCGCAATGCTCAGCACCAGCACCAGTGCCATCGGCTACCTCTGGCAGGACGGCAGCACCGCTGCCGCCTTCACCGCCACCGCCAGCGGGCTGTACTGGGTAGAAATCACCGACGCTTGCGGAGCCAAACAGCGTGACAGCCTCCGGGTGACAGTGCTGCCCACCCCAACCCGCAGCCAGACGGTACAGTTTGTAGAGGGCGGCATGGTTACCATCGGCGGTACCGTGTACACCCAGCCCGGCACCGTTACGCTCAAGGTGCCATCCACCACCGGCGGCTGCGACTCGCTCGTCACCCACACGTTGGAGTGGGTACCTGTCGAGGTGAAAATCGTTTGCCCCGCCAACGTGGTCACCGCCATCCCGCTGGGGCAAAACTCTGCGACGGTGAATTACGTGCTCCCTACAGCCACCACCAATTGCCCCGTTTCAGCATTGACAGTCAATCGTTTGCAAGGCCCGGCATCGGGCAGCGCACTGGGTGAAGGCACTGTGAAGGTGTGCTACGAAGCCGCCGACAACTGCAACGCCCGCAGCAGTTGCTGCTTCAACGTGACGGTGAATGCCGCGCCCGATCCTTGCGAATCCAAGACTTCCGGCTGCCTCCGCTACGATCTGTTCAGTTTCCTGCAAGATGCGGCAGGCCCTCGCACCTATCGGCTTCGGGTGGTGAACAACTGCTCCAGTTCTGTGCAGACCATACATTTTCAGTTGCCCTCTGGTGCAGTGGCCGTCAACCCAGCCAACGGCTCGGTGTACACGGCTCCGAGCGGACGGCAGTACGATGTGCGCAACGCCAGCCCCACGCCGTTCTACTCGCTGCGCTACAAAGCCAAAACAAGCGGCATCGGCACCGGCCAGTCCGACTATTTTGAATATAAAATGCCCAGCCAAGGCACTCAAACCTACTTTTTGGCTTACAGCCGCTTGGCCAATGGCGAAACTTACCAAGCCTACCTCAGCAGCAGCAATTGTCCAGCAGGGGGTGCAGTAATTGAGAATGAGGTAATGGAGAATTTAGAATTTAGAATAGAGAATGCCCCGAACTCAATGCTCAATGCTCAATTCTCAATCAGCCAACTGTCCATTACTCCCAACCCGACCAGCGGTGCGCTGTCGCTGCGCTTGCCGGAGTCATGGCAAGGCCAGTCGTTACGCATTTCGGTGCTGAACGCGCAGGGGCAATTGGTGCAGGAAGTGGAAATGCCGACAGCTGATGGATCGCCGCTTTCGCTGACGCTGGATGCCGAATTGAGCAGAGGTTTGTATTACTTGCTCGCGCAAACGCCTGAAGGACAGCGGGCTGCGGTGCGGTGTGTGCTGAAGTGATTTTGAACGTGAACGCTGGAAGCGTTCAAAACCCTGTGGTATGTACACAGAATTACTCACTCATGTTACGCACTGACAGAACGGGAACATCGAAACGACCGCAACCGCCGACACCACCGAAAGTAGCGGTCATGTTCAGTTTGGAGTAAAAGCCGAAGCCAACAAAAGTGGTCGGTGGTATTGGCGGTTTCGGTGGTTTCGGTGTTTTATTTGTCTCGTGCGTAACATGAGTTACTCATCAAAAAATGCGGAAGCGTTTTTGATTTGAAAAAAGGCCAGCAGGCGGGTGTCGGGCAGGCAGGGCTGGGTATTTTTCGACAACATTTTTTACACAAAAAAAGCACAGCGAGGTATCGCCGTGCTTTTTTTCAACATCCAAATCCTGTGGAAATACGACAGGACTGCAGACGCTTCAGCTGTTTTCATAGCCAGATAAGTAA
>JAYSUY010000367.1:0-1868 GCA_043718855.1 Saprospiraceae bacterium
CGCAAATTTTCCGAGGCCCTTGAATGGCCGTGACGGGCGGCACCTCCGCTGCAATCGTGATGAAACGGGTCAGTTCGTCGCACTCAAAAGGAGGCTGCCCGCTGCCGGGCGTGATGACCGCTTTCACGGTAAACGTGCCGCTGCCCCCAAAAGCGGCGAAGGGAATGGTTACGCCGGGGGCATTGCTGACCACGATGGACGCTGCATTGGTTTCTACCACAGTCCATCTCACCTCGTAGGCTGTGAACACCGGGGCGGGCGTGATGGTGAGGGCAACATCGCTCCCGAAACAACCCCCATTCCCGGTGATCTGGTAATTCTGAACCGTGACGGCCAATTCTCCGCTTGAGGCGCAACGCGCCACTGGGTGATCAATCGCCACCTTTACACGGAATTTTCCATAAAAATTGCTCAGGTTAACAGAGCATTCGCTCCCACTGCCTACCACACCTACGGTGCCGCCCGACTGGTTTTGGTCAATCACTCTCGACCATGTGTACACTGCTCCCGGCCAGTACGGCACGGAGTAGCGAACGTTTTGTGCGTTCGGATTGCACAGCCCGTTCGGGCCGCTCACCGCTTGCACGGTCGGGATGACCGGCACTTCCACCGTGACCGGTTCCATGCACACGCCCGGCGGTTGGCAATTCGCCACCTGCAGCGTGACAAAACCGTAGCCATTGGGCAAGGGATTGTTCCAAGTCACGTCCACACAATGTCCAGCCGTGCTGGAGGGTGGGGTGCCGCCGTTTATGGTCCAAGTGTAATTGGCACAGACAGAGGGAGTGCAGTATTGCACCGGTGTACTGCTTTGGCATACCACCGAAGGGCAGACAATCTCTGGCCCTGCTTCGGGCAGCACGATGACCTCTACCGAGGTAACAGGCGAAGCACACCCGAGGCAATTGGTGGTGTACAGACTGACCTTGTATGTCCCCGGTTGGTTGAAGCTGTATGCAAACTGTTGCTCAGAGCCAGTGCCGACAATTTGGTTGCTGCTCGCAGGTGTCACCGACCAAAACCAACCGCCCATAGGCAGATCATTTGGATCGCTGTAAGTCCCGAAAAAAAGCAGGTCTTCTCCCCTGCATACCCGGATGGGGTTGAGCGTGCCGTGCGAGATTTCTGTAAAACTGGATGCTGGCGGTTCGTACACCCTGTACTCAACGGCTGTTTCTCGGCTGCAACCGGCGGCGTTGGTCTCTTGCAAACGAATCCTCACTGTTCCAGATGCCCCCATCGTCACACTCAAGATATTGTCACTTGAGTTAACATGATACGAGGCCACACCACTGCCAGTCACCTCCCATGTGTAGGTGCCGCCCCCTCCATTCGGAAAAAACGTGGCTACCGTACCTGCACAGTAGGCAGTCGTTGGTTCCCTACTTGGAAAACAAAAACTACGTAGATCAGGTGCGGGGGTCGGCACAATATCTGGGTTAGGAAAGGTCATGACGCTCACTGCTGGGACAACGCTGCAAGAGGTCAACTGGATAGGGGTGGGAGCAGTACTCCAAATTTCAGCGATCACTTGCACCGTCCCCGCCGTATTCCAGTGTACCATCGTCATCTCGTTGTTGGACATGATGGGAGTGCCGCTGTTGGCTGGCACCAACTTCCACGTCACGTTGTACGGAACAGGTACATTGACCGTGACGTGATAGGTGGACATACCGCCCACACAAGCCATGGACGGACCAGTGACGGAGCAGGTTTGGGCGAACAGCTGGCCCATGAAAAAGAGCAGGGGCAAAACGAAGGCTATCCTCTGCTGTGCAGAGGAGGATAAGATGTTCATGTGTGGTCAAATTATGGAAAAAAGGTGAAAGAAGGCTGATACCTCCTGCCCCAGACTGGCACTGGAGCGG
>JAYSUY010000368.1:0-5052 GCA_043718855.1 Saprospiraceae bacterium
AAAGTCGTCCGAATCGTCAAAAAAGGGGCCGACGACTCCAACTTAGACTACTGGCTTTCGCTCTCTTTTTCAGAGCGGATGCAGGAGTTGGAACGCATCAGGCTCGAAGTCAATCAACGGCTCTATGGAGATTACAAAGGATTTCAGCGAGTTTTTAAAGTTGTTAAACGAAGCCGGGGTCAAGTACCTCGTAGTCGGCGGCTACGCAGTCAACTTTCACGGCTACCCGCGCTACACGCGGGACATTGATTTTTGGGTTTGGCCTGACCCAGAAAACATTGAGCAGTTGCTCGTCGCGCTGCGCGATTTTGGGTTTGGAGCATTGGGGTTGAGCGTCGAAGATTTTTCTGACCCTGCCAATATCATCCAACTCGGCTATGAGCCCTACCGAATTGATTTGATGACAGAGATTGAAGGGCTTGATTTTGAAGAATGCTACGCAGGCCGGGACATCAGGGATTTGGACGACGTGAAAGTTGATTTCATCAACCTGCCCAAACTGATCGAGGCAAAAAAAACAGCAGGTCGCTTAAAGGACTTGGCCGATGCCGATGAGTTGAACAAAATTTTGAAAAAGAAAAACAAGAAGTAAGAAACACCGCGTTGCCCATGCAATCACTTATACCACTCATACCCTTCCTTCCCCTCATCGGCTTCGCCATCAACGGCCTGTTCGGCAGCCGCCTGAGCAAAGGCACCGTCGGCCTCATCGGCTCCGGCACCTTGCTGGCCTCGTTCATTCTGAGCGTGATGTGCTTCAACCAAGTCGCCGCCTCCGGGCCGATCCACACGGTGCTGTACAACTTCTTCACAGTGGATAGCCTGACGGTCAACTTCGGCTTTCTGGTAGACCAACTCTCCGTGTGGATGATGCTCATCGTCACCGGCGTAGGCTTTCTGATCCATGTGTACAGCATCGGCTACATGCACGACGACGACGGTTTCTGGAAGTTCTTTGCCTACCTCAACCTGTTCATTTTCTCCATGCTGCTGCTCGTCATGGGCGACAACTTCCTGATGCTGTTCTTCGGCTGGGAAGGCGTGGGGCTGTGCTCGTACCTGCTCATCGGGTTCTGGTACACCAACAAGGAATACGGAAAAGCCGCTCGCAAAGCGTTCATTATGAACCGTATCGGCGACTTGGGCTTACTGCTGGGCATCTTCCTGATCTTTAAAATGTTCGGCAGTGTTGGCTACACCGAAATCTTTGCAGCACTGCCCACCATGCGCCTGGAAGCAGGCGCAGTGACGCTCATCTGCCTCCTGCTCTTCATCGGCGCAATGGGCAAAAGCGCCCAAATCCCGCTTTACACCTGGCTGCCCGATGCTATGGCCGGCCCGACTCCAGTGTCCGCGCTCATCCACGCCGCCACGATGGTGACGGCGGGGGTGTACCTCATCGCTCGCTGCAATCCGCTTTACTCGCTCTCGCCAGATGCCATGCACTTTGTGGCGCTCATCGGGGTGATCACCTGCATTTTCGCAGCCATCATCGGTCTGCGGCAGAACGACATCAAAAAAGTGCTGGCCTACTCCACCGTCTCGCAACTGGGCCTGATGTTCGTCGCCCTCGGCATGGGCGCTTATGCCAGCGCGATTTTCCACGTCACCACCCACGCCTTTTTCAAAGCCCTGCTCTTCTTGGCGGCTGGCTCCGTGATACACGGCATGGGCGGCGAGCAGGACATCCGCAAAATGGGCGGCCTCCGCAAAGCCATGCCCATCACCTTCTGGGTGTTCCTCATCGGCACGATGGCGATTTCAGGCTTCCCCTTCCTGAGCGGCTTTTTCTCGAAAGATGAAATTTTCGCCTTCACCTACGCACACGGCGGTGGCCTCTGGTGGGGCTTGGTCGGATTGGGCGCGATGTTCACCGCGATCTACATGTGCCGCTTGCTCTACGTCACGTTTTTTGGAGAATTCCGAGGTACCCACGAGCAGCAGCACCACCTCCATGAAAGCCCTGCGGTGATGACCGTGCCGCTGGTGATTCTGGCTGTGCTCTCCATCGCAGGCGGCTTCCTGAACACGCCGCACTTCCTGCACCTCGGCAACGAGCAGTGGCTGGCGCACTGGTTTTCCGCCGTGATTCCGCTCAACGAGATGCACCTCGACCCCAGCACCGAGTGGTCGCTGATGTCTTTCACGACCGGGCTGGCGCTCGCGATCATCGCCGCGCTCTATTTTATTTACGGGAAAAAATCCAACCTCCCGGTGTCCGACGCAGCCCAGTCGGGCCTGACACGAGCCATCGCCAACAAGTTTTATGTGGATGAGATTTACGACTTCCTGTTCGTGCGCCCGGTGGAGCGGCTGTCCAAAATTTTTCACTACTACGTTGACATCCAGGGCGTTGACGGCATTGTGAACGGAATTGGGGCAGGAGTGCAGCGGCTTGGCGCGGAGTTTCGGAAGTTGCAGAACGGCAACATCGAGTACTACCTGCTGGGCATGGTGGTGGGGGCGGTGCTGCTGATGTTGACGCTGTTTATTTAAATCAATTTTCATGCACCTCTCCGCACAAAAACTCAACACCATCCGCACCTACTTTCAGGGCAAGCCTGTGCTGCGGGCCTACCTGTTCGGCTCCTACGCACGGGGTGAAGCGAGTCGGAAAAGTGATGTGGATATTTTGGTGGAGTTGGATTGGAGCCAAAAAGTTGGGTTGTTGTATGTGCAGATGCAATTGGATTTGGAGGATTTGCTGCATCGCAAGGTTGATTTCGTCTCAGAAGATGGAGTCTCTCCGCTCATTCGGCCTTTCATTGAGGCTGATAAAATACTGATCTATGAACGGGGACATCATCAGGCTTAAACATATTCTGCTGGCCATTGAGGAGGTAGAGTCTTACACGCAAGGCGTGACGCTGGAACAGTTTTCAGCCTCCTCCATGATTTTTAGTGCTTGCGTTCGGCAGGTGGCCATCGTTGGAGAAGCCAGCGCAAGGCTTTCAGAAAACCTTAGAAATCAACACCCTGAGGTGCCGTGGAAACAAATCATCGGAATGCGAAACATCATCATTCACGACTACTTTGGAGTGTCCATTCAGTTTGTCTGGTCAACCATCGAGAATGATTTGCCGACTATGAAAACCCAAATCGAAACCATTTTGCAAGACTTGACCTAATGCCACAACTCAACACCACAACCCTCCAATCTTGGCTCTTCGACGTCCGCCTCTGGATACTCGTCCTGTTCCTCCTGCGCTTGGAGAACATCGACTTGGCTCCGTTCGATGAGCACAACTGGCGGCAGACGATGACGCTCGGCGTGGCCCGCAACTACGCCGAGGTGGATGCCAATTTCTTCCACCCGCGCACCATCGTGTGCGACAGCCGGGGCGGGATGTTCGCACAGGAGTTTCCGCTGTTCAACTACTGTGTGTTCCTGCTGTGGAAGGTGTTTGGGGCACACAACTGGTGTTTTCGCTTGTTCAATTTGGTGGTAGCAAGCATTGGTCTGTGGGCTTTTTCCAATATTGTACGGCGTTTGGCCAACGAAAAAGCAGCCCTGTTTGCGACCGTAATGTTCGGGGTGTCGGTGGCCTTCATGTACGCTCGGAAAGGAATGCCCGATGTGTTTGCCGTATCGTTGGCGTTGGTGGGCGTGTACTGGGGCTGGCGTTTTTTAGAAGAAAAAAAGGGGCAGCAGTTGGCCTTGTTTGGTGTGTTTGCCGGATTGGGGATGTTGTGCAAAATGCCTGCTACCTGTGTGATGGCCTTGCTAACCGCCGCTTTTTGGAACGAGTCGGTGGATAAAAAAGCCAAAATGCAGTTGGCAGGAGTTGGAGCGGTAGGCGTAGCAGCGATGGTTGCTTGGTACTTCATCTGGGTACCTGCGACAGAAAAAGAGTATGGATTCCCGCTGTTTTACCCCACCAGTATCGCAGAGGGATGGAAGCAATTGGTGGAAATGAAGGCAGACACGTTGGCGCGTTTTTACCCCATCGCCCTGACCAGCCGGGTGGCATTCCTGTTCTGTCTGGTCGGGCTGGGAATGGCGATTTGGAGAAAAAACAAGCCGATTTTGTTGACTTTTGCGGCCTCATCAGCACTGCTGTTCGGTTTGATGTTGAAAGCGGGCGGCACATTTTCGGGCCACGTTTACTACATCATCCCGTATGTGCCGATAATGGCATTGCTGGCGGGCTATGGGTTGAGTGAGTTGGTGCGGAACCAGTGGATACAATTGGCCATATTGGTGGCGATCATGACTGAGGCGGTGTACAAACACAAATATGACTTCTTCATCCCGTGGGAAGACCAGAAGTTTTTGAAGTTGGAAAAGATTGTGGATCAATACGTTCCGAAGGACTCTCGGATTCTGGTGAACAACCACGAAGGCTCGCCGGTGATGCTCTACTCGGCCCACCGACGCGGCTGGACGGTGACTGACCGGATGAAGGACTCGGCTTGGGTGGCCGGAGAATCCACCGTCGGGATGAATTTTTTGGTGATCGAACGCTCCCGCTGGCAAGACACGCTGCCCTTCCCCAGACTCTACGAAGACAACGATTTTCAGATTTACAAAACAAAGAAAGACTGACGGATGTCGCTGATTTTCATACTCATACCATTTATCGCCTCGGCGTTTTTGCTGCTCGCTCGGCCTGCTGGCGGGTCGCGCATGGTGGCACTGGCCGCTACGCTTGCCAACTTGGCAGCCACCGCCTACTGCCTCACCTGCGATTACAGCCAGGGCATGACCTGCACATTTTCTGTACCCTGGGTGGCCTCGGCGGGCATCTCGTTCAGCCTCGGCATGGACGGCATCACGATGCTCATGCTGCTGCTCACCAACCTGCTCGCGCCGCTTATCGTGCTCAGCAGTTGGAGCCGCTCTTATGACAGCGAAGCCCGCTACTACGGCCTCGTGCTGCTCATGCTCGGTGCACTCAACGGCGTTTTTCTGGCGCAAGACGGGCTGCTGTTCTACATTTTCTACGAATTGGCGCTCATCCCGATCTACTTCATCTGCGCCATCTGGGGCGGCGAAAACCGCATCCGCATCACGCTGAAGTTTTTCATCTACACTTTTGTAGGGTCGCTGTT
>JAYSUY010000369.1:0-5047 GCA_043718855.1 Saprospiraceae bacterium
TTTTGGCACCAACGCTCACAGCTACCAGCACAGCGAAAGCGGCAAGGCCCTATCCATTCCCGCCGACAATGTGCTCATCGTAGAGCAGCAAACGGGCAATGAAGCGGGCAAATGGGCCGCCATCATGGGCGGGGCTGGCCTACTCGGCAGCCTGCTCGGCGTGTGGCAAGCCAAACTGACAAACGATGAAAACGGGATTGACCCGGAAGATCAGCCGAGCTATGCACCCATCGTCGTGGGCCTCACGGCAGGCTCCGCGCTCATTGGCCTCGCCATCGGGGCGAGCAAGAAAAAGTACAAAACCGTGTACACCAACCCCAAGTACGAAAGCACCTCCATGTCGCCCACCGTGCGCATCGGCATCACTTACTCTGCTCAACAAGGCGCGGGCATAGGGCTGCGACTGGGGTTTTGAAAAACCTTATCAACCGCATCAACCTGCACCTAAGTCACTGATTTTCAAAACAAAAAAGTCATGCTCACCAACACTCGTTTTCCATGCACCCTTCTGGCAGCAGCCGCTTTTACGCTGCTGGCATCCTCCTGCTCCAGCTCCAAACTGCCCAAGACGGAACTTGACCGGCTGCGCAACTTGCAGCCCAGCGCGGAAACTGCCTTGATCTATTTTGTTCGCCCTGTGGCGCTTGGCGCGGCCATCAGGATGGAACTCACCTGCGACGGCACAGACATCGGCTCTACGCAGGGCAAGCAGTTCGTGTACACGCTGGCAAAGCCCGGCAAGCACGATTTCACCTCCTCGGCAGAGAACAAGGCCCGGATGTCGATGGTAGTCGAAGCGGGCAAGACGTACTTCATTCAGCAGCAAGTGGAGATGGGCCTCCTCATTGCCCGCACCGACTTGGAGCGGCTGGGCGATGCAGAAGGCCGCCAAAAATTGGCGCGATGCAAACTATCGAGCGATTGCCCGACGTACTCATCTACCCCTAAATAGCCGACATGATGGCCACCAGCAAAGAAAAACCCACCCTCAGCGGGCTGGAATTGGGCTTGAAAACCGCCGCTACGTTAGTCATCACCACCGTCAGCCTGACCTACATCGTGCTCAACACCCTGTTTATAGCCCCCTTGAAAGAAGAGCGCGACAGCCTGCGGAAAGAGCGCAACAGCCTGCTCGACATCTGCCGAGAGTACCTGCGCCAGCAAAACACGGCACTGTCGCCACCGCCCGATGGTCCACAGCAACCCATCATAACGAGCAACCCTGCCCGCGACCGACTGCTCCAAGCAGCGAACGCGCTCATCGCGTTGGGCAACAAAATCGAGGAGATGCCGCCCGCCGAACAGCAGAGCGAAGCGGCGTTCAGCGACTGGCGCGCTCGCTCGGTGGCCTTCCTCAGTGCCCTCGACCAGCGCGAAGGCACCCGTTTCGAGGCGCAGTTTGCTGCGCTAACCGATTCGGAGCCAGCCACTTACCAACTCATGCGCCAACGCACCACTGACGGATTGCTGGTGCTGCAAGCAGCCAAAGGAAAAATCCTAAATCCCAAGCGTTGACCGTTCATCACACCATTTTTTTTCACCACTAAATTTTCTTTCACCATGAAAGCGATGCTTTTCCTGCTGCCCATGCTCATGGGCTTCTCCTCCGCGTTTGCCCAAACGACCGTGAAACCTTACGACATCTTCCCAAACTTCGCCGCCTCTGGCTACATGGGCGACAACGGCAACATTAGGATGGTGCTGCGCCATCCTGATGCCGCCCGCCCCGACTCGTTCTGTGTAAAAGCCTACTACACGCCTGGCAAAAATGGCTGGGCTGGGGTGTACTGGCAATCGCCTGCTGACTGCTGGACCGACTGCAAGGGCAAAAACCTCGCGGGCCGAGGCTTCACAAAAATCACCGTCTGGGTGCGAGGCGAAAAGGGCGGCGAACAAATCAAGTTCAAGAGCGGCCAAGCGGGCGACTCTTTCGGGACAGACGAGGAGACGGTGACGCTCACGAAGGCTTGGGCGCAAGTGACCCTCGACATCAAGGGGCTGGACTTGTCCAACGTAGCCGGGGCCTTCTGCTGGGTCGTGGATTCCAAAGCGCACGGCGGCGCGCCGGTCACGTTCTACTTGGACGATGCGCGGTTTGAATAGCAGAGCAGTGGCTGAACTACTGAGCGACCGGGCGGCTTAGTGAGGCGGTGACTTGAAGTCACCGCCTCACTTGGCGTGGCCTTGCACTTGCCCGGCCATGCTCCCCTCCTCACTTTTTCTTGTTTGGATAAAACCTTATTTTCGCCATTATTTCTCCCGAAAAATCCAGTACATAGTTTTTGAAAATTCTGTACAAAGACAAAAAGACAACCACGCCATGACGAAACACTTCTTCTCCCTGCTCCTCCTCGCCGCCCTCTGCGCCGCGTTCCCCGCTCAAGCCCACTGCCCGCCGCCGCCGCCACCTGCCAACGACGACTGCGCCAACGCGACGCTCATCGCCGTACCCCAAAACGGCTTCGCGCTCGGCACCTTCGATACGCCCATGAGCGACCTGACGCAGGCCACCGTACAGCCGGGCGAGTTCTTTGAAGGCTCGATGGTGATGGCCGGGTTGAACAAAAAATCGGTGTGGTACCGGCTGACGCTGCCAACGGCGCGGGCGGTGACTTTCGAACTGAGGCAGTCGGGCAACCCGGTACCCATCGCGGCGGCGGACTGCGGTTTTTCGGTGTATACCACCAGTGCTTGCTTGCCCAGCGCGATGCAGCACACATCCACGCAGGCCAAGTTTTCTTCCATAACGACCAGCTGCGGCACCACCTACCTCATTCAGGTCGCCACGAAGGCCAACGTGTCGGGCAACATCTTCCTCCGCGTCACGCTCGGCCTCACCAACCAGCCCTACGATGAGCCGGCCACCGCCTACGCCTTCGGGGTGCTGGGCTTGTTCAAAAACTTGAGCCACCCGGTGGGCTGCCACAGCATCGTGGGGGCGAAGGAGCGCGACTGTCTGCCGATGGCCGATACGGCCAAGTACGGCCAGTCGTCGTGGTATACCTTCACGACCAACCCCTACCATGACCTCATCGAACTGCAATTCAGCGGCGGGCTGGGTATCCCGTATCCCGCCGTCGGATACCGGCTCTACAAGGGCGATGTGATGAGCGCCCCCGACCCCTACGCGCTGCCGCCGGTGTTTTGCGGAAAACTCATCGCATCGGGTACGAGCGGGGGCGTGTACGAACACCTCTGCGAACTGGAGCCGAACACGACTTACTCTATCCAACTGATTTACCCCAACACCACCCCGGTCATCGGCATGGGTACGGCTTCGCTTTCGCTGCGCAGCAAGGGCACGCAGCCGACCGGGGGGCCTCGTCCGGTGCTGGCAGAAATGGCGGCCAAAAATAAACTGGGTACCATCGCGCTGCCCGATTTCAAGTGCGTGAGCAAGTTCCTGACCGACCAGTTAGGTTGCAACGCCCGCCTCTCGGTGAGCCAGTGCGGCTCAGTGAACCCTGCCGTCGGGGTCACTTCCAACCTGAGCGGCCAGACGGTGACTTACGATCTGGCGACTTGGTTTTCGTTCTCGACGCTGGAGCCGTTCACGATGCGCTCCGATTTCCCCTTCATGGAGGAGGGTTTGCTGCGGCTTTTCAGAAAAACCGCTGCGACCTGTGCGGACATCCAGTACCCGCAGGATTTGGTGGCGGAGTGGGTGAAGCAGGACACTTTCCACTGTCTGCCGCCGGGCGACTACTGGCTCCAGGTGTTGGGCGTGTCGAAGTACCCATTCGCGCAGCCCACTTTCACCTACTATAGTTCGTACAGTTACAGCGATTTGGGGGAAAGCATCAGCTTCCGCGTAGAGTTCAAGAAGGCCCAACTCAACAGTTTTTACGACCTCTCCGGGCCGGGCCGGGCGGACGCGATCAACGGTTTCCTGCCGCTGGCGAACAACACGACCTATGCCTCGGTGCCTGACCGCATTGGCTGCGCGCCTACGGTGCTGCCCGAAAGCGGCACCTGCGAGCCGGGGTACCGCACGATGATTGTCCGAAAATTCAAAATCGGGGCGGGCGACGAGGGCATCATGGAGTTTTCTGACCTGAACACGCACACGTTTTCGCTGGAATGCAACGAGCCGGGGCTGCTCCGCTACCAACTGTTCCCCGAAGATTTGCAGCAGTTGGCCACCGCTCAGGGCGTTAGCATGGCTGGGCAAACCATCACTGGGCTGAAGCCCAATCCCTACCCGTGTATCAAGTTCGGCAGCGCGTTTTACCCCGGCATAGCCAAGTGTTACGCCTGTCTCACGGAGGGCGAGTACACGCTGGCGGCGTTTGGCGGACAGGCCCAGATGGGCGCACGCGAGGAGTCGAAGTTTCGGCACGAGAAGGTGAAAACCACTGCTTTCTCCCCGGCTACTGCCGAAAATCTGGGCGACTTGACCAACGCGGCCAGCACTCAGAGCAAGGTGGACTTTTTTTCTTGCTTGGACAACCCGGCCACCATCGGCGGCTTGCCGCCTTGCGGCGGCGCGACGAAGTTGATCTACCGTGAGTTTTTCCTCTCCGACCAGCGCATCGTCACCATCGCCAACACCAATTTGGTGACCACGCCAGGCGACCTGCGGCTGTATCGCGGGAGGGTGAGCGACCCTGCGGCTACGCTGGTACCCTGGGTGGGTAAGAATAGCCTGAACGCACCTTGGTCGGACTGCTTCATCACGCAGACGACCAACGATTGCGACCCGCTCCCGGCTGGCTGGTACACGGTGGTGGCTTACGGCAGTGGCCCCAGTTTTGCCGTACCGTTTTGGCTGGTCAACGGCCAGCCCAACGGCGATCGAGTGGACATTTCGAAACCTCAACAAATTGTTATTCAGACGATTAAACCCATACCGCCGAAGTACAACCGACCGGGCATAGCATACTTACACCCGACGGCGACGAACTGGGACTTTGCGAAAGAAACCACGCCCCAGGCCATCACATCGCGCACTTACGTGCTGGGCACCGAAAAATTTACCTGCAAAAACGATCTCCCGCTGCGCTGCCCGCCTTGCAAGTTGGGCGAAAACCGCACGGCGTATTTTACC
>JAYSUY010000370.1:0-5044 GCA_043718855.1 Saprospiraceae bacterium
ACCTTTTGGAACGCGCCAATAGTGCCGGGGCGACTCGAAGTCGCCCCGGCACTTGCACCCAGCAGCCCGGCAATGGCCCCCGCAAGGCTGTCTGCGCGGGCGGTTTGGCCGGTATGGTGGAAGAAAAACGCGATTTCGAGCAGGGCGCGGGCCACTTCGGGCTTGCGCTGGCCCAGCCTGGCGGCTTTCAGCAGGGTGGCATGGGCCTCGCCGTAGCGCAGGAGGCGCACCGATTCGGCGGCGTTTTCCAGCAGGCTCCCCACCACGTAGGCGGTGGCTTGGTGGGCCGCGGCGACAGCGCGGTCGGCGGCGGCCAAGTTTTTGCGGGCGATGCTTTTTTGTTCTTCGGTGGCAGCCGTCTGTCGGCCCAAGTCGGCCAATGCGAGGCGGGCGCGTTCCTGCTCCTGTTCGGCTTTTTTCAAGTTCAGTTCGGCTTCGGCAGTCTTGTCGGTGGCGAGCGTTTCGTTTTTTTGGGCCAATTGGGTCATCTCCGTGGCCCGCTGCTGCGCCTTCCGAGCCAGCCAAGTTTGGTAAAAAGCAAACACTAATAGGGCCAGCGCAGCCAAGCCTACCACAAGGTTGCGGCGGCGGGCCACTTCTATTTTTCTGCGCTCTTGGCGCTGGCGCTCGGCTTCGGCCAGCAGCCGGGCCTGCTCCTCCTGCTGCCTGCGCGCAGCGGCCGCTTTCACAATGGGCGCCAGCAGCGTGTCGTGGCTGATTTCGTAGTTGTAGCCGCCCACCGTGTTGGCCTCGCGGCGCAGCAGGTAGGTGGCTTCGAGTTGTTGCAGCAGCGCGAGGGTCACACCGCGCCGCCCGAAAGTCTGCACGAGTTCGCCGGGGTCCTTGCTCAGGCGGCGGGCTTCGCCGGTGGCTTCGTTGAAAAACAGCAAGCCGTCCTCGATGAGCGCCCGCGCCGCCTGCTGGTCGGCTGGGGGGAGTTCCGAAAGTTTGTCGTGGTAGTAGTCCTCGAATACCGTCTCGAAGTTCGGCAGGTCTTCGGGGTAAATGTCCGGCTGGCCGTCGCCGTCGCGGTCGGCGATGAGGCCCCGCTGCACCTGCCGCTCCAAGTGCTGGCACACAATCTGGAGTTGGAACGACTCGATGCGCCCACCTTGCCCGGCCTGCGCGGTCGCTAATTTTTCCACAATAATGGCGAGCGCGGCATCGGCGAAGGAGAAGGAGGGGGTGCTGAAACCGCCCGCCTCTGCCGAGGCTCCCGCGGGTAAACCATCTTCGGGCGAGAGTGAGGCGGGGCGCACTATGGCGGAGCGGGCCTGTTTTTCGTCCAGCGCGCGCAGTTCGTAGCGCTTGTTGAAGATGGCCGGGAGGCGGCCTTTCATGCTGTCGAGCAGGCTGAGCCGATCAGAGCGGATGGAAAACACCGCTTTCAGGTCGAACGGCACAGCCAAAAACTGGCGGTTTTCCGCCGAAAACTGGTCGAGTTGGGCACGTACATTCTGGGGCGTGGCCTCGTACAGGGCTTCCGAGAGTTGGGCGCAGAACTCGTCGCGCTCGGCCTGTGGGTAGGTGAAAAACTCCTCAAACTGGTCGAAAATGAGCAGTGCACGCCCACCGGAAGGGTGTGAGAGGGGTGAGAGGTGAGAGGGGTGTGGCACACTTTTACCTTCGCCGCCACCTTTGCGCATCTGGCACTCGTGCCACAGGGTGTTTTTTTGCTGAAAAAGCGAGGTCAGAAATTCCGCTCCCGGCTGGCGGGGCAGCCGCTCGTTCAGCACACTGAGCAGGGTGGCGAGCGGGGTCGCGGATTTGCCCTCCACATAACTGCCCAAGCGCACCTCAACGGGCGCGTACTGGCCCGCAGCATCGGCAGCCAACTCGGTGAACAGCGGCACGATGCCCGCCTTGAGCAGCGAACTCTTGCCGTAGCCGCTTTTGCCAAACAGCACGAGCAGTTTTTCGAGCAGCACGAGGTCGTACAGGTCGGCGATGTCGCGGGCGCGGCCAAAAAACAGGTGGCGCTCGCTCGATTCAAAAGGGCGGACACCGGGGTAGCGGAGGGTACTCATCTTGGATTGAGTTATGAGGTATGAGTTAGGAGTTAGGAGCGGCATCACTCATAACTCCTAACTCATAACCCGTCAAAGGCTGTTGAGTTGCTCAATGATGCCGTTCAGCACCTTGTTGTATCGGTTTTCGAGGGTGCGGCTGTCCTCCACGTCGCGCTTTTTTTCGCGCTCCCAGTTGGCGTGCCAGTTGCTGAGCATGGTGGTCATGTCGCGGTCTTCGGGGTCGGAGAGCAGGTCGGGCAATGCTTTGAGGGCCTTGCCGAGTTCGCCGCGCTCCACCATGCGGCGCACGGAGGCTGCGGAAACCGGCTCGTCGTCTTGGTCTTGCTCGGCCTTCGAGGCGAGCCAGCGTTGCAGCAGTTCCTCCAAAAATTCCTGCCCCGTGCAGTCTAATTTTTCCTCCGCTGGCGGGGTGGGCTGACCGGCAGGCTGGGCAGATTCGGCGGGCGGCGGCGGTTCGGCGGGCGCGAGGTCATCGGCGGCTACGCGGCCTAAGAACTTCATTTTGTAGCGGTTGAGCAGGAAGTGCTGGGCCTCTGGGTCGCCAAGTTGGGTATTTAGCGCGAGGTGGCTGGGCGAGTTGCCCTCGTTGATGAGCCGCAGCAGCAGTTGGGTGTACCAGTGGTCGAAGTGGAAGCCGACGAAGAGGAAGGACTTGGCGCGGCGGAGGCGGCTGCGCAGGTTATCGGGCAGTCCGGTGGGGCTGAGCACGGTTTTCAGGAAACTGAACAGGTCGTCGTAGTCGAGCAGCATGGAAGCGTCCTCGTCGAAGCGGCCGCAGAGACTGTACACGAGAGGGGCTTGGCCATCCCAGCCTTCGGTGTCCTGGTGGCCGTTGGCGTTGGCGTGGTGGTTGAAAAAAGCGGCGAAGTGCGGCGCGTTGCCGTAGGCTTTTTCCAGCAGCCGGTCGGGGTTGACGGAAATGACAAGCGGGAAGGGAATCTGGGCGACAACTTTGAACACGTCGCTGGCGGGTTTCAGGGAAAAGAAAAACTGGCTGGCCGAGCGGCGCACCTCGTTTTTGGCGGCCTCGCTTTTGAACAGGAAAAGCCCTTCTTTTTCGTAAAACCGCTCGATGTCCGTGGCATTTTGGTGCAGCACATGGCTGTGCATTTGCTGGAGCAGTCCTTGCCCATCGGCTTGCACGAGCTCTGGCCCGACCAGCAGGACGCAGCTCTTGGTTTGCAGGTCGAATAAGATTTTGTCAAAGACTTTTTGCCAAGCGGGGGAAGAGAAGTTCGTCATTCGTCATTGTCGTCATTTTACCCGCCGTAGCCTCGCCTAGGGCGAGACGAAGAAGGGCGAAAAGTGGTTGATAGCAGTGCCAAAAGTATTCAATCTTTATGTTCAGGGTGGTTTGAAAAATGGTGCGGCATGGGCGGCAGTCGAATTTGTTTTTTGAGGCCACTCGATATGCTTGTGTAAATTTGCGCGTTTCCACTCGAAACCATTCCACCCACACCATGACCATCGCCCTCGACCGTCAACGCACCATACAGATCGTTTTTTTTGCCTGCGCCATCGCGCTGGTGGGCCAGGCCGCATACCTGCAACTCTTCAACCCCTCGCTGCGCCGCCGGGCCGATGCCACCACCATCGAGCAGATGAGGGTGTATCCGCCGCGCGGGCTGGTGTTTGACCGCAACGGGAAACTCATCGTGAACAACCAGGCCACCTACGACCTCATGGTGGTGTACAACCAAGTGGATCACAAGGTATTGGAGGTGCAACGGCTCTGCGACCTGCTCAACTACAACAGCGCGACCAAGGACTGGACGCCCGAAACGGTGAAAGCCGCACTCAAAAAAGACTGGAAAAGCGGCAAATTTTCCCGCTCGGTGCCCTTCGTTTTTGCCAAAAAACTCGACAGCGATACGTACGCCCGCTTACAGGAAAACCTCTACGATTTCCCCGGTTTTTTCATCCAAATCCGCAACATACGCGGCTACCCCTACGGCGTGGGCGCGCACGTGTTGGGCTACATCAACGAGGTGGACCCCCGCGACATTGAGCGCGGCAGCGGTGCTTACGAGCAGGGCGACTACATCGGCGCAGCAGGGCTGGAATCGCAGTATGAAGTATTTTTGCGGGGAAAAAAAGGCTCCAATGCGTTGCTCAAAGACCACTTGGGACGCATCGTAGGCAAGTATAAGGCCGGAGCCGGAGACACCGCAGCAGTGGCGGGCAGCGACTTGATTTCATCCATCGATATCGATTTGCAGTGCTACGGCGAGCAGCTCATGCAGCGCAAAACGGGCAGCGTAGTAGCCATTGAGCCGAGTACGGGCGAAATCCTGTCCATGATCAGCGGCCCCACCTACGATCCCAACTTGCTCACCATGACCGCCCGACGGGGGCAGGTGTTCAGTGAACTGCTCACTGACCCGCTCAAGCCGTTCTTCGACCGCACGGTGATGGCCAAATACCCACCCGGTTCGATTTTCAAGACCGTCGTGTCGCTCGTCGGCCTGCAGGAAGGTACCCTCAACCCCAACGCCGGGGTGAGTTGTAACGGCGGTTACTTCTACGCCGGTCGGCTGTACAAGTGCCACAACCATCCCCACGTCAGCAATGTGGTGGATGCCATCGCCAACTCCTGCAACAACTACTATTTTCAGGAATTCCGCAATCAAGTGGACAAATTCGGCTACAACAACCCGCATCAAGGGCTGGACATGTTCGCCAACTACTGCAACCAATTTGGCCTCGGCGTGCGGCTCGGCATTGACTACCCCAACGAAGACCCAGGCAATATCCCTACCTCGAAATATTATGACAAAATCTACCCGCGCAAACTCGGTGGCTGGCACTCCCCCACGATCATGTCGGTCGGCATCGGGCAGGGCGAACTACAACTGACAACCCTGCAAATGGCGAACCTCGCCGCCTGCATTTACAACCGGGGCTGGTGGATTCCGCCACACTTGGCCAAGGGATTCCGCGACGGCACCGACCTGCCGCCCCGCTTGCTCACACCGAGAAAAATAAACGTCGAATCACGTCACTTCGAGACGGTA
>JAYSUY010000038.1:0-2448 GCA_043718855.1 Saprospiraceae bacterium
TTGAAAGAGTGGATGGTTGGCCGAAGGTAGTTAGAGTAGGCACGCCCTTCATTCAGTTTTGGTTTGCAAGCCCGCATTGCGCGATGTGAATCCCCTTCTGCTACTTTTGCCCCATGAAAGTTGAAGAACAATCCGTGTAGCCGCGCCCATGACCCAGACACTCGAACAGTTCCAAGCCGTCGTGGCCCAGTGCCGCGACCTTTTCTTGAGAAAAACCGCCGACTACGGCACGGCTTGGCGCATCCTGCGCCCCAGCAGCATCACCGACCAACTGTACATCAAGGCCCTGCGCATCCGAAGCATCGAGGAAAAAGGCGAGCAGCGGGTAGCCGACTCGGTGGAAGGCGAATTCGTCGGTCTGGTGAACTACAGTGTGTTGGCGCTCATCCAACTCGCGCTGCCCGCCGATGCGCCGCTCGAAGTCCCGGCAGAGCAGGTGGCCCAACTGTACGACCGCCACATCTCTGAGAACATCCGCTTGCTGCAAGCCAAAAACCACGACTACGACGAGGCTTGGCGGCTCATGCGGGTGAGCAGCATGACCGACCTCATCCTCCAAAAACTACTGAGAATCAAACAAATAGAAGACAACGCCGGCCAGACACAAGTGTCGGAAGGGCTGGAAGCCAACTACCGCGACATCATCAACTACGCAGTGTTCGCGCTGATTCGTTCATCGTTTATCGTTCATCGTTTATAGTTCAAGCATGACATCTCTCTCCTCGCTACTCATCCAATTCGCCTTCATCGGCGCGATTTTTACTGCCATCACCGTGTGGCGCAAACTCCACAAAAACCTGCTGACCACCTTCATGCAGCACTTCTGTGGTGTGTGGTTCATCTTTTCCGGTCTGGTAAAAGCAGTAGACCCCATCGGTACGGCCTACAAAATGGAGGACTACTTTGTGCAGTTTCAGTCCACATTTGAAGGGCTGAACAACGTGTTCGCGGGCCTCGCGCCGCTGTTTCCCTGGCTGGCTGGCTACGCCAACAGTTTTTCGATCTTCATGGTGGTGTTTGAAATCGTGCTGGGCGTGATGCTCATCGTCGGTTTTCAGCGCAAACTGACGGCGTGGCTGTTTTTCCTGCTCGTGGTGTTTTTCACCCTGCTCACCGGCTTCACCTACCTCACCGGCTATGTGCCTACGGAGGCCAATTTCTTCGACTTCGCCAAGTGGGGGCCGTACACGAAAACCCAGATGCGCGTCACGGACTGCGGCTGCTTTGGCGATTTCATCAAACTCGACCCGCGCATCTCGTTTTTCAAAGACTTGGGGCTGATGTTGCCCGCCCTCCTGTTCTTGTTTCGCTCCAAGTGGATGCACCAACTCTGGACGGGCCGTGTGCGCCGCTGGGCGGTGTACGGTTCCACCGCTTTCTTCCTGCTGCTCTGCTTGCGCAACACCTACATGGATTTGCCGATGGTGGATTTCCGCCCGTTCAAGATCGGCACCAACGTGCGCGAGCGCAAGGCCTACGAGGCTTCAGCCAAGCAGGACATACTGGGCTGGCTGTTGGTGAACGACAGCACGGGCCAATCGGCGACCTACATGGAGCCGGAACCCAACAAATACACCTACTTCAAAACTTACCCCAAAACTGCCGGCTGGAAGGTGAAGGAGCAGATTAAGAACGAGTTGTATGTGGAGAAGGACGGTCAGCGCACCTTGGTGACGAAGAGCAAAATCAGCGAATTTGCCATCGAGCGCAGCGAAAACGGTGAAAACGTAGAGGCCACCGACGACATTTTGGAGGAAAAAGGCTACAGCCTGATGATCGTGGCTTACCACCTTGACGGCTCCAAGCAAACCGAAACCATCATGGTGCCCGACACCACTTGGGCAATGGATACGGTGCGGGTGAGCAAAGACTCGATGCACCTGCTGCGCCGCGTGGCTTCGGTAGAGCAGAAAAAAGTGGAGCGCACCACCTTCATCCCCACCGCCGAGTACGACCAGATGTTCCGCAACGGCGTGAACCCAGTGGCCGAAGCCGCCGCCAAAGCGGGCTGGAAAGTGTACGCTGTCACCACCTACGCGGATGCCGAATCATCTACCGCTTTTGCTGAAAAAGTAGGGGCCAAATACCCGTTCTACAAGGGCGACGACAAGTTGTTGAAGACCATCATCCGCGCCAACCCCGGCCTCGTGGTGTGGAAAGACGGTGTGGTGCTGGATATGTACCACCACCGCCACCTGCCAACGGCGGAGGGGCTGCTGGGCAAGTGGAAGTAAGTCAGTAGCGTCCAAGGTATTTTTGATAGGACTTTCGCACAACCCTGAAAGGGTTGAACGTGAATAGCCCCGGATGCAATCCGGGAGAATTGTGTGGTGTGTTTCAAACAACCCTGAAGGGGTTGAATGTGAATGCTTTAGGTGCAAATCAATACAAGTTCAACCCATTCAGGGTTGCTTCCACATTCATTCATAAAACCCGGATTGCATCCGG
>JAYSUY010000371.1:0-1864 GCA_043718855.1 Saprospiraceae bacterium
CCCATGCTACGCCCCGCTGGGGCTTCCAGATTTTGATGCGTTTGCCCTATCGGGAATTAAGCGTGGCTAAGTTTTTACAAATACTTTTAATGCAGATACCTTGGGTGTCTGCATACTACTGGACATTGCCCTCACTCCAGTACCCCAATTTTTAAAAAACTCATCGCATTTTTCTGGTGGTACACCTTGTGCGTAGCCGACTGATAATCATCAGGTTGGGCCTTAAAAATATCCATGAATTTTTGTGGATTCCGGTCGGCCCACGGGAAACATGAACTTTGGATTTGTACCATGACGCGGTGGCCTTTTTTGAAAGTATGCAGCACGTCTTGGAGTTCTACGCTGACATCTGTCACTTGATCAGGCCGGAACGGCTGCGGTTTAGCCGGATCGTTGCGGTACTTGCCCCGGATGATTTCGCTCCGCACCAACTGCTGGTAGCCACCCATCACCACTTCAGGCTTTCGTGGGCTGCGGGGCGTGTTGACGGGATATACATCGATCAACTTCACCACCCAGTCGGCATCGGTGCCGGTCGTAGAGATCTTGAGCATGGCATCTATCGCGCCCGCCAGCGTCAGATCGGCGGTTAGGGTGTCGGTGCTGAACGTCAGTACATCGGGCCGTTGGGCTGCAAAACGTTGGTCTTCCACCATGTAGGAAGAAATTACGGGGTCGTTGATCTTACCCGAATACGGCACCGGATGGTTGGGGTCGGAGATAAAACTGGAATTGCTCTTGGCAGATGTTGGCGGATCAAAACCGAGTTTCCCGCTGCCTTGAAAATACAATTGCCTGGTTTTTAAATTTTTAGGCGGGTAGGCATCAAAGGTGCGCCAGCGGTTGGTACCCGTCTCGAACACGGTGGCTTCGGGGAGATCAAGCGTTGGGCTTTCGTTGGAGAGGTAATGCCGGAAAAACGGCGCTTCAATTTTTTCCTGAAAATAGGGCGATACTTTCGAGCCAAAATCCACGTCGCCCAGTGTTTGGCCAGAGCGACCACTCCATCCGCCGTGAGTCCAGGGGCCGATCACGATGCGGTTTTGGATGCCCGGATTCTGTTGCTCAATGGCCTGATAAGTATGAAAAGAGCCGTACAAATCCTCGGCATCGTACCACCCACCCACGATCAGTACGGCGTGTTGAATGCCCCGCAGGTGCGGGAGCAAGTTGCGTCGTCGCCAGTGATCGTCGTAGTCGGGGTGTTCAAAATTTTCATGGTAGTAAGAGTTGCGGCCTTTGTAAAAGTTGGTCTCCGTGTTTTGCGTGGTGCCGACGGTGTGTAGGAAAAAATCGTAGCCATCGGGATTGTCTATTTCAAAATACGGTGCCGGGTCTTCTTTGATTGGTGCCGATTGATCTTGAAAATAGGGGTAAAAGCCAAAATTAGCAGCGAGCATGAAGGCTCCGTTGTGGAAGGCATCATCGCGCCGCAGATCAGCCATCGGGGCTTGGGGCGAGGAGGCTTTCAGGGCCGGATGCCCCGACAGCGCACCTGCCGAGGCAAAAAAACCGGGGTAAGAGGTGCCCCATTGGCCTACTTTTCCATTGTTGTTGCTGATGTTTTTCACCAGCCAATCGATGCTGTCGTAAGTGTCTGATGCCTCGTCGATGTCTTTGGGCGTGGCTTTTTTATCTAGGTGTGGAGTCATTTCGATAAACTTGCCCTCCGAGGCATACCGCCCTCTAACATCTTGATAAACAATGATAAAAAGATCGCGCAGCATAAACGGGTTGGGGCCAATGCGGCGGCGATATTCCGTCAGGCCATACGGTTGGCAGCTGTACGGGGTGCGTTGGAGCAGTATGGGGTGCGTCTTACTTTTGTCCTTGGGGGCATACACTTGGGTGAAGAGTTTTACAC
>JAYSUY010000372.1:0-15076 GCA_043718855.1 Saprospiraceae bacterium
AACTGGGGTGAATTCACCAGAACCAGATCGTTGCTCAGCAAGGAATGGTCGCCGACTGTGGTCGTGTCGTCCGGCTGGGCATCGAAGGTGTAGTAAGCCACGAGGCTCTCCTGTTCTTCCACCAATTCCACCACCTTGCTGCCCACATTTTTTCTTTCTAAAAGGCTGCGGAACAGGCTGTCCTGTATCTGCTCCTCAGTGCGGACGGTTTTCCAGATGCGCATTTCTTCTAATTCTCCCTGAAAATGCTCGCCGAACTTGGTGGCCGACAGCCGCGCTGCACCGATGCTGAACTGGTTTGTGGCAGTGAGCGGCACGGTCAAAGTCGTGGCCTCCGAAGGTCGTCCGCCGTCCGCTATCCACTTGCCGCCGTCCCATTTTTCCACCGCCTGCTGCTGGCCGTTGAGGTAAAGCGTCAGTTTGGAGCGCACCGAACCGGGGGCGTTCACCCACGAGATGCTGCCTTTCAGGTCGGCGTGGTTGGCCCCGATGGAGTCCATCGCCTTCTTGCCTTCCCGCTCCTCCATGCGCCACAGCGACACGAGGCCGCTTTCGCTGCCCGTGATTTCCTTCTCGATGTCGGCTGCGCTGCGCACCACGTTCCAGATGCGCACCTCGCTGATGGTGCCGTTGAACATCGGGCTGACGTAGTCGTGCCCAATGCGAAGCGGCTGCTTGCTGCGGCCAATATCGGCCACCACGAAGCGGCCTACGCCGCCGATGACCGCCGAGGTGACTTTGCCCAAAATAGTGATAAAATCAGGCTTGGGCTGGAGCACTGCTGCCAGTATCTCGGCTGCCTTGGCATGGTCGAACAGCGAGGTGAAGTTGCCCGCTGGCTTGCCATTGATGTAAAAAGCAATCTCGTGCCAACCAAAAGTCAGGGTGTCAATGCCGAGTCCGTCTGTCAGGCTCTTGGTCTTGGTGAGGCGCGTCACGGTGATGCGTTGGGGCTTGCCCGCTGTCAGCGGAGTAGGGCAAGTGAAGGACGTGTTGAGGCCCAGCACGTTTTCGTAACTGAACACGACCTGGCTTTGTGCATTGATTCTCAGCGCGTAAGGCGTTTGCTGCGCCGTGCCGTCGTCCATCTGGCCCTTGGCCAGCAAGCCGCCGCCGTTGCCCCAAGTGTCGGCGTGGAGGAACACTTCGAGCGTCAGGTCGGTGCTGAGGTTGAGCGATTCGTCCTTCCCGCAATCGAGGTAGCCACTCTCGCCGTCGAATTTCAGGCCGTACTCCTGCACGAAGGCGGCAGCGATATGCGTCCACGCGCCGACAGGCAGTACTTGCCGCGAGCGGAGCATCTGGCCCTTCACCCCGGCAAAAACTTTGTAGGCCGAGAGCGGCGAAGCGACCGCTGTGGGCGACCCGACGAGCGTCCCGTGATTTCTGTTTCGGGAAAAATCCACAGCTGCACCGCCCTCGAAATGCCAGTAGCCCACGAGATCGGTTTCCAAGCCGCCGAGGCGGCGGTTCATGTCGGCCAGAATCTCGTCGCCCGTCCGTGCCCGCTTCCAGATGCGCACGTCGTCTATTTGGCCTTTGAAAGACAGGTTTGGCCCCCCCAAAAAAGGTTTGGCCAAGGTCAGTGGAAGACCGTCTGACCCATTCAGGTTAAAATTGGCGGCTACACTTCCCTGTTGTACGCCATTAAAAAACACGCTGAGTTGGGTGCCATCAAACACACTCGCTACGTGTACCCATTGGTTGAGCGGCAGTTTGGGTTTCAATTGCCCTGTCAGAAAAGCAGCCCCGATTTGTATTTCACCATTCGGGTTCAAGAGCCAATGATGAGCAGCACCAGTTTTTATATCGCCGAATACCAAGGGCCATGAACGGTTGATGGGCAACTCATCTGCCCGAATCCATGCTTCGATGGTGTGCGGTGTATTCCCCGGTGCCATTCCAGTGACCTTTGCGCTTACGGCATCTTCCACGCCGCCCAGTGGGCCGCGAAATTTCAGTGCCGACAGCAACTCCTGCCGCTCCAAGCCCAGCGTGTAAGCCGCCGTGTCGGAGCGGTGCAGCAGCAAGCGGGCGTTGGCGGCCACGCGGCTGGGCCGCGCCCAAGTTTCCAGCGTCACGTCCCCCGCTGGGCTGAACGACTGGATTTTTTCGGCATCGCCAAAGTCGGCGGACTGGGCCACTTGCTGCCGCCCGTCGAAGTGCAGCGTGGTGCCGGGCGCGTCGGCGGTCCACTGGCAACTGAGCGTCACGCCCGCGCTAACCGTCTGGTTTTTAATGATTTGGCTGCCAGCATTCGGCTCGGCTTGGGCGAACAGCAGCATGGAGCCGTTGTAGAGGTCGGCCACCAAGTTGGTCGTGCCGGTGTTGGCTGGGTAGTCGTAGCCGATGAAAAATGCGGGCAGCGGCGCGGTGGTCGTGCGCTGATTCGGGTCTGTTTTTTTTAGCAAAATCTGCTTCGCTCCGGCGGCTACGGGCTGCTGCACCACGAAGCGGACATCGCCGACGGCGATGGTCTCGCCTGCCGAGACGGCGCGTTTTGCCCCCGTGCCTGTGGCATCAAGATTCAGCACCGTGCCATCGACGCTGAGCGCGCCGGAACCCAGGAAACTGCGCTCTTCGGCCAGGCCGTTGAGCACTTTGACAAAGCCAGCAGGGTTGCGCGGCACCTTGAGCCAAGTCTCCGTGAAGCCGGTCGGGCCTTTGATGACCACGTCGCAGTGAGTTTGAGAGTTTGAAGTTTGAGAGTTTGAAGTTAGGCCCATCTCCGCTCCGATGGGCGAACCTGCCGGGCTCGAACTTTGAACTTCAAACTTCAAACTCCGAACTTCTATCTCGATTTCATCCATGCCCGCGTCGGCGGAGCGGGCGGTGCAGCGAAGGATTTTGGCGCCGCTTTCGGCTTCCAGCAAGTAGCGGGCGCGCTCGGTGCGGGTGTCGTAGTAGGCCACAAAAAACTGGTCGGACGTGCCTTGAAAGTACATGGCGAGGCTGCCGGTGGCGCTGTCGAAAAGCAGCGGCGCGCTGTCGGCCTTTGTCCAAGCGAAATCGAGCAGACCGCCGCTCGTGCTCAGGCCATGCGGGTCAATGGACACAAAGTTCATCACCGCCGAGGCTCCGCTCCTGACGAGTTTCTGCTTCAAATCCAAGTCCGTCAGCAAGTTGTCGCGGTTGGCTTTCTTCGTGTCGTGTTCAGTTTTGATGGTCGTGCGGGCTTGGGTGAGGGCGGCGCGGATTTTTGGCAAAGCCCCATCTGGCACTCCGAGGGCGTTGCGGGCGGCAGCATGGTCGAGCGTTTCGGTGATTTCCACCTTGACAGCCTTATCGTCCCAGCTGGTCAGCACCAACGAAGTGCTGGCGATGAAGGGGTCAGACCGGGTGCCGGCTGCATCTATCAGCACGACTTGCACAGGCCCCGCTATGGCTATCTTGGAAGCCTTTTCCTTGAAAGTTTGGGACAAATCGTGGGTGCCTGCTTTCAGGGTTATGTGCTCTTGCCCAATGATGTCCAAGCCAAGCCGGAAGAGCGTCACCTCTGCGCTGTTGAGTTCAGCGTCCAGTTGCGCCTTCACCAGCGTGGTTTTCAGCGCAGCCAACTGCTCGTTCAGCCCGCCCAGCGCATTGTCTTGAATGTCGCCTGCGATGTTGGGCGCAAGCGATGGCGGCTCGGCGATGGCAGCGGCGAGTTTGTCCAGCAGGGGGGAGAGGCGGGCCACGTCTTCGTCGAGCAGGGCGTACTGGGTTTGCAGTTGGGCGATGCTGCTGAGGGTGTCGTTGATTTGGCCGGAGATGGCGGCATCGGTGGACAGCGCGTTGAGTTTTTTTACGGTTAAGGCCGTAAACTCTACGGTGTCAGGCACTTGTGCCAGCCGCCCGGTGGGCGACACGCCAAAGTCGAGCGCGGCGACGAGGTTCGGGTTGGCAGCGTTGCCGTCAAAAGTGGCGGCGGCGAACATGACGCGGCCGCTCTGTTTGAGCGGCTTTTTCTTGCCGTCGTAACCTGCGGCGGCTTCGCTCTGCTGGTAGTAGAGCAGGCTGGCCGGGCCGCTGGCAAATGCGCGGTTGGGGATGCCGAAACTGCTGCGCTGCAAGCCGGGGTGCTCGCCGACGGGCGCGTTGGAGACCACCCATTCCAACTCACCAGCGACAAAAAAGCCCTTTCCCCAGCTCCCGCTCGTGCCGTGGTCGAGGTCAACCACCGCGCTGGCAACTGCGTTGAACATCTCGCTGCCGCTGCCTTCGTCGAAGTGCCAGTAGGCCGTGAGGTCGGGTTCGAGGCCCGTGAGGCGGTAGCCCATGTCTTTGCTGAGTTCGCTCTGGCTGCGCACCCGCTGCCAGACCCGAATCTCGTCGAGCGTTCCGCAGAAACTGTGCTGGGTGTTGCCGATAATTTTCAGCGGCTGGCGCGGCTTCACGGTTTTCAGGGTCTTTTCTGAAAAAAGCACTTGCAGCGGCTGGCCGTCGGGGCCGGGCTGGAGGTTGCCCCGGAAGTAGGACTGGGCAGTGGTGGTCTTTTCGCGCAGCCTGCCGTTGGCGTAGATGCGCAGCGTAACGCCGTCGAAACTGACGGCGATGTGGTTCCAATCGTCGAGCGTCAGGATGGATTTGGACGTGTACTCCAGCCAAGTTTCGTCGCCATCGCCGAAGCCTATGCGGAGCCGGGTGCCGCGCTCGATCCAGATGGAAGGCGCGGCTTCGGGGCGGTTGCGGCTGGCATCTGCGAAGCCATGACTGCTGATGAGGGCGAGCGGCTGGGTGGCGCCTTCGCGCAACTGGGGTTTCAGCCACGCCTCGATGGTGAAGGCGGAGCCGAGCAGCGGCCCGCCGTGCAGCACGACGTGGGCGTTGTCGGCGATGAACTTGATGGCGGATTCGGCATAACCTTTTTTGTCGGCAGTAGGGTTGGGCGTGCCGCGCGTGTTGAAGAGACCGTCTGCCGCGCGCTCCACGTTGAAGCAGTCCATGCGCCCGCTTCGGCTGTTTTCGGCAAAAACCTGCCAGCGTTGCAGGCCCGCTACGGCAGTGGGCAGCAGCAGCACGCTGAACCGCCCGCCCGTGAGTTGGCCCACAAATTTCAGTTCCTGCGTCGGCTCGAAGAAAAAGTTGCCGTCCAAATCCTTCGGGCCGAGGCTGTCCTTGCGGTTGGCTGGGCGGGTTCGGCTGCGGCTGCGCTGGAAACGGACTTCCAACTTAGGCATCAGTTTCGCGTCGGTCAACACGAAGCGGTCCACCAGCAGCGTAGCGTCCACGAGCGGCACGGGCTGGCCGTTTTTGTCCAGCACGGGTTTGTCTTTGGCGTTGGTTTTCACCACGTTACTGCTATCGCTGCCGCTCACGGCCTGCCTGAACAGGTAGATGTACTGCCCGTCGGACATGACTTGGAAGGGCGCGTTGGCCGTGAGCCGGGCGGTGGTGGAGCGGAAATAATCGAAGCGTCTGCGGGCAGCGCCATCGGGCGCGGGCAGCACGGTGCCGGGGGCTTCGTGGGCGGTTTTGTTTCTTTTAAAAACGGGGAGCAGCGTGTTGCCCGCCACGCCAAAGCCGACTTCGGCGATTTCGGGGGGGAAAACCAAGTCCTCCGGGTTGGTCAGCCAAGCGTCGCGGTCGAAGGGTGAGGGCGGGGCGGTGTTGGCCGCGTCGGCGGGGTTGTCGCTCAGGTTGAGCACCGTGTAGCGGATGCGCCGCTCGCTGTCCATCGCAAAGGCGATGACCGTGCCTTTGTGGCGCACCGTGGCGGTGTGGAGGTAGGTCTGGCCCGGTTCGGGCAGGTAGGTTTTGGTGAAGTTGGCGAGGACTGTGTTCTGTGGCATGAGCAAGGTGGGTTGGTAATCGAACAAGTCCATCAGGTTGTTGGGTGGGGCAAAAGTGGGGCAGGGGCGGAGGAGAGGCAACCACATGAAGATGTGGGCGGGGGCGGGGCGTGTTTGTGCGGCACTTTTCTGGGATAAAAGTGTGACGACTATTCGGCAATCTTCCAGATGCCAGCGACTTTTTTGAAAATCAGGTATTTATACGCGTACTTAACGCTGGAAGGGTTCCAAACCCTTCCAGCGTTTTGAACCCTTCCAGCGTTTTACGTCACAGCCCGTACTGCCGCAGCACCTCCTCCGGCACCCCGGTCCACTGGTTGGGTGTGTTGCCGAGGTAGCCCATGTCGGCGATGCCCATCTGGCTGCTCCAAAAGCCGCTCGCCACGAGGTTGCGCAGTAGGCTGAAAAATGCCGTACCCTGGCTCATGCCCGGTTTTTTTCGGGCGGGGTAAGCGATGTCGTCCACGATGGCGAGTTGCTCTGTGCGCTCACAATCAACGAATTGCTTTTCAAAACGTCGGCTGGCTTGCGTATCTAACCAAGTAAGGCCGCCGCGCAGGGGTGTTTGGAATTCCAGTGGCCGGTCTTTCGCCATGAACTCAATGAACGCTGGCACCCCGGCCTCCGAAGCCGAGCCAGATATTTTGTCTGCCGGGATGATGATGTCTGACAGCACGGTGAGCGTTTTCATCTCGTGCTTGGTGAAAAACTGCTCGGCAAACAGTTTGGCATCGCGCTCCCGCTCGTAGTCGGTGCGGCCAAACTGCTCGAAGGGCTTGTCCTTTTTTTCGCCCTCCCCTTCGGGAAAAAACGCCTCGGCAGCGCGTACCTGCGGGCTAAGCCCAGCGAGGCCGAGGGTGGTGAGCGAGAGGGTTTTGAGTGCGTCGCGGCGTTTCATGCTTGTTGATGATGATTGGTAAAAACTTAGTCGCCCAGCCCAACGAGGCAGCATTGGGACACGGATTTGACAGATTTGACGGATCAGAACGGATTTTCTGACACCTGCTCAAATCCTAAAAATCCGTTCTGATCCGTCAAATCTGTCAAATCCGTGTCCCATTCTTGTCGTGTGTGAGGGCCAGATTGTTACAAATTCCCCGCTTTCCGCTCCTCCACGATGTGCTGCGCCGCCCGCATCGAGAGCGCCAGTATCGTCCAGGTGCAGTTCTTGTCGCCCTGCGAGGGGAAGGGAGCGCCGTCCACCACGAAGAGATTTTTTACGTCGTGGGCCTGCTGCCACTTGTTGAGCGCGGAGGTTTTGGGGTCATTGCCCATGCGCACGGTGCCCACTTCGTGGATGATTTCGCCCGGCGCGTTGAGGCCGTAGTCGCGGTCGGCGCCCGGCTTGTCGGAGAGCGGGATGCCGCCCATTTCGGCGATGATGCGGTCGAAAGTCTCGTGCATGTGCTTGGCTTGCAGCCGCTCGTAGTCCGACCATTTGTAGTGGAAGCGCAGCACCGGGATGCCGAACTTGTCCACCTTTTCGGGGTCAATTTCGCAGTAGTTGTCCTCTCGCGGCACCGCTTCGCCACGTCCGGCCATGCCGACGTAGGCTCCGTAGAATCGGCGGTAATCGTCCTTCAGCCCAGCCCCGTAGCCGCCCGCTTCGCGGACATTTCCGGTGCGGTCGGGAAACATCCCGTTCACCTTTTCGATGCCCCAGCCGAAGCCGTAGGCGGGCATACCCATGCCGCCCCAGTACTCGATGTGGTAGCCGCGCGGGAAGTCGAGTTTCTTGTTGTCGAGCCACCAGGGGGAATACACGTGGAGGCCGCCCACCCCGTCCTCGTTGTACCGCTTGCGGTCGAAGAGCGTTGGCACGATGGCCGAGCGGCTCGCGCCCGTGCTGTCGTGGAGGTATTTGCCCACCACACCGGAGGAGTTGGCCAGTCCTTCGGGGAAACGGGCAGATTTAGAATTTAAAAGTAAACGCGCTGACTCACAGGCACTTGCTGCGAGTATGACGACTTTGCCCCGCACCGTTTTTTCCTCCAAAGTCAGCGTGTCCACATAGGAAACGCCGGTACAGAGGCCGGTGGCTGCATCGGTGAGTACCTCGCGGGCCATTGCGAAGTAGATGGTGTCCATGTTGCCCGTTTTGGAGGCGGGCTTGCAGAGGCAGGAGGAAGAAGAGAAGTCGGCGTAGGCCACACAAGCGCGGTTGCACTGGTTGCAGTAGAAGCAAACGCCGCGCTCGTCGTTGATGGGCTTGGTCAGGATGGAGAGCCGCGACGGGATGGTGGTGATGCCGAGCCGCTTGTTGGATTTTTGCAACATCAACTCGTGCAAGCGCGGCTTGGGCGCGGGCAGGAAGATGGAGTCGGGGTCATTGGGCAGGTTTTCGTTGCTGCCGAACACGCCGATGAGCCGGTCCACCTTGTCGTAAAACGGCGCCACGTCCGAGTAGCCGATAGGCCAGTCGGCACCCAGCCCGTCGATGCTGCGGCGTTTGAAATCGTCAGGCCCAAAACGCAGCGAGATGCGGCCCCAGTGGTTGGTGCGCCCGCCGAGCATTCGGGAACGAAACCAGCGAAACTCGGTGCCGGGCGCGGTGGTGTACGGCTCGCCCTCGATGTCCCAGCCGCCGTAGGCCGCGTCGAAATCACCGAAGGGCCGGAAGCGGGTGCTGGCGCCGCGCCGGGGGCTTTGCCAGGGCCACTTCAACTGAGTGATGTACTTCGGGTCGGCGGGGTCGTAGTGCTGCCCGGCTTCGAGGAGGCAGACTTTCGCGCCCGCTTTGGTGAGTTCGTGGGCGGCCATGCCGCCGCCCGCGCCCGAGCCGACGATGATGACATCGTAGGTTTTGGGCGGGGCTTTGATGTGAAAGTCCATGCGAATGAATTCGATTGAGCCGATTAGACCGATTAAGCCGATGGGTTCGATTGGGGCGGTGGAGTGGCAAATGTCTTTTTTTTTCGCTTCTCGCCGCTGGGCTATTTCTAGTACACGCCAACAAATTGCCCGTTGGTTTGTCATGTTTCTACTTCGTTGCGACATGACGAGTGTGGCACAGAGGCAGCAGTTAAAAAAATCATAAGATTTCAACGCTTGGGCTCATCGTGTCGTCATTGGGGTCAGTTTTTCACCAATACAATACAATCACGACATGAAAAAAACACTTTTCCTCCCGCTCCTCCTCACCTTCATTGCCGCTGTTTCGCTGGCGCAAGCCCCCAAATTCGAGTGGATACGCACCGCTCCCACCGGCGCGGGCGCGGGCGACATCGGTGCCGAGCCTTACGATTTCAAGACCGACAAGGCGGGCAACACCTACCTCTACGGCACTTTTTACTCTCCCAAACTCGACTTCGGCAGCGGCGTGAAGTTGGACAACCCCGACGAAGGCGACCTGTACTTTTTGGTGAAAATCAAGCCCGACGGTACGCCCGCTTGGGCCAAAGCCATCACTCCCACCTCTACCAACTACGACAACTACGCCTCTGGTCTTGCCGTGGACGATGCAGGCAACGTGTTCATCTCCGGCACCCTCGATGCCGATATGCTGGATTTTGGCAACAACATCACGCTCGCGCGGGGCTGCACGACTTGTACCCACATCTTCGTGGCCCGCTACAACAGCAGCGGCGTGCCACAGTGGGCTAAGGCCATCAGCGGGGCAGAAAGTACCAAGCAAGCGGCGGGCAAGATTGCCCTCAGCGGCAACAGCCTCTACCTGACGGGCGATTGCCAAGGGCCAGAAGTCAACTTTGGTCCCGGCTTCCAATTCACCAACCTGACAAGCGACGGCTTTTTTTTAGAAAAAATGAGCACCGCCAACGGCAACCCAGAGTGGGTCAAGTTCTTGACGCTCAACGGCAGTGGCTCCTCCGGTTATCAGGTCAAAGTCGCTCCTTCGGGCGACGTGTGGGTAGTGGGCGACTACAATACCGAGGCCATTGAATTTGGCAACAACCTGCGCCTCGAAGCCTATGGGGCCCCTTTCAACGGCAATTACTTTCTGGCCCGGTACTCACCCGATGGCACCCCGCTCGAAGCGGTGAACATCAGTTCCTCCGACTACTTGGACATTTTGGACATGGCAGTGGACCCGGCACTCGGCGGCGTGTACTTGGTGTGCGATTTCACGGACTCGCTCCGAACTGGCTCCGCACTGCTGGCATACCAAGCCAGCGACTACGCGGGTGGCCTCCTCTACTACTTCGGCAACACGCTTAGCAGCGTCTTGACGGTGCCTTACTCTGGCGACGGCTACGGCATCACGGGCGTGGCTGCCGCTGCCGGCGGGGATTTTTACCTCAGCGGGCTGTACAATGACAGCGAACTGGTGGTAGGCGATACCACGCTCGGCAACGCGGGCGGCTTCGACTCCTACCTGATGCGTGGCAACGTGGGCGGAGGCCGCAAGTGGATACGCTCGGTGGGCGGCCTCGGCAACGAGGCCATTCTGGGCGGATATTACGGGCAGGCACTTGACTTAGATGCCAAAGGAAACCTCTATGCCAGCGGAGCCTACATCGGAGGGATGCAGATAGACGGTAACATCAAACTCGGCTCCGGTCTGCTGGTGGGCAAACTCAAGCAGGAGACCAGTGCCGCTAAGGAGCCGACGCTCGTCGAACTAGACTTCGGCCTCGTGCCCAACCCCACAAGCGGCGCGTTCCAAGTGGTTTTGGGTGAAAAATTTGCCGAATTCCATACCCTCGTGCTGCACGACGCGCAAGGCCGCGAGGTGCTGCGCCAAGCCATTGGCGGCCCCGCCGTGCAGGTGGAGCAGCCGCTGGTGAGCGGGCTGTACACGGTATCGCTTGTGGGCGAAGGGCAGGTGGCGCGGAAGAAGTTGGTGAAAATTTAATTCCAAAATGACGCTGGCAGCCCCACACACGGTGGGGCTGCCAGCATTTATCCTAAAATTTTTCTGCGAAAAACTACTCCGCAGTCGGCTCTGCCGCCTGCTCGGTTCCGCCTTCGAGATTCACTTCGCCACCATTTTCCACGAATTCCTCCACCTCGGCCTTCGCCACCACCGTCACGTCGGCAATTTTATCCTTGTCGTCCAAGCGGATCAGCCTCACGCCTTGTGTGGCGCGGCCCATCACCCGAAGTTCGTCGGCTGCGGTGCGGATGGTGACTCCGCTGGTGGTGGTGATCATCAGGTCGTCGTTGTCTGTCACGGATTTGATGGCAACCAAGTGGCCCGTTTTATCGGTCACGTTGATGGTTTTTACGCCCTTGCCACCGCGTGCTTGCGTGCGGTATTCATCCAATGCAGAGCGTTTGCCCATACCTTTTTCTGATACGACGAGGATGCTCGTGGTGGTGTCGGCGGGGTCAACACAGACCATGCCGACCACAGCGTCACCGCCTTCGTCGTCTACCCGGATGCCGCGCACACCGGCTGCGGTGCGGCCCATCGGGCGGGTGTCCTGCTCGTTGAAGCGCACCGCCTTGCCGCTCTGCACCGCGAGGATGATCTCGTTGTTGCCGTTGGTGAGTTTGGCTTCGATGAGTGCGTCGCCCTCCTTGATCTCGATGGCGTTCACGCCGCCCTGACGGGGGCGCGAGTAAGCTTCGAGCAGGGTCTTTTTGATCTGCCCGCGCCGGGTGCAGAACATGATGTAGTTGTTGTTGATGAACTCCTCGTCGTCGAGTTTCTTGACGATGATGTAGGCTTTCACCTTGTCGTCTTTCGGGATGTTCAGCAAATTCTGGATCACACGACCCGCGGTGGCTTTCGCGCCTTCCGGTATTTCGTAACATTTTAGCCAGAAACAGCGACCGCTTTCCGTGAACAGCAGCAGCGTGTTGTGGGTGGTGGCGGTGAACATGTGCTCCACGAAATCCTCGTCGCGGGTGCGCACGCCCTGTGCGCCGCGACCGCCCCGGCCCTGCGCCCGGTATTCGCCAATGGCGGTGCGTTTGATGTAGCCAGCATGGCTGATGGTGATCACAACTTCCTCATCTTCAATGAGGTCTTCCATGCTGATCTCGGCCTCGTTGATCTCGATGGCCGTGCGGCGAGCATCTCCGAAGCGGGTTTTGATCTCGGTCGTCTCGGCTTTCACGATGTCGCGTTGCAGCATCTCGTCGGCGAGGATGGCTTTCAACTCGGCGATTTTTTTCATCAGGTCTTCGTACTCCGCTTTCAGTTTGTCGCGCTCCAAGCCGGTGAGTTGCTGGAGGCGCATGGCGAGTATGGCCTTCGCTTGCAACTCCGAGAGGCCGAAGCGGGACATCAGGCCTTCGCGGGCTTCTTCTGCGTCTTTGGAGGCGCGGATGAGTTTGATCACTTCGTCCAAGTGGTCGAGCGCGATGAGCAGGCCCTCCAGGATGTGGGCGCGCTCTTCGGCTTTGCGCAGTTCGAACTTGGTGCGGCGCACGATCACTTCGAGGCGGAACTTGACGAACTCGTCTATCAGGTCCTTCAAGTTCAGGATGCGCGGCCGCCCGTTCACGAGCGTCACGTTGTTGATGCCGTAACTGGTCTGGAGTTGGGTGAGTTTGAAGAGTTGGCTGAGGATGACGTTGGCCGCCGCGTCGCGCTTGATCTCGATGACCATGCGCACACCTTCTCGGTTCGATTGGTCGCCTACGTCTGAGATGCCAAGTATTTTTTTCTCGTTGACGAGTTCGGCGATCTTGGCGATGAGCACCGCCTTGTTCACTTGGTACGGCACCTCGGTCACGATGATGCTTTCGCGGCCCCGGGTGTCGGTTTCGATCTCGGTTTTGGCCCGCACCACCACGCGCCCGCGCCCGGTGCGGAAGCCTTCGCGCACGCCGCTCATGCCGTAGATGATGCCGCCAGTAGGGAAATCGGGGGCTTTGACGTAAGTCATCAGTTCCTCCACATCAATGTCTGGCTTGTCCACAGCGGCGAGGATTGCGTCGCAGACCTCGCTGAGGTTGTGGGGCATCATGTTGGTGGCCATGCCGACGGCGATGCCGCTCGCGCCGTTCACTAATAGGTTGGGAAATTTGGAAGGCATCACGCTCGGCTCTTCGAGCGAGTCGTCGAAGTTGAGTTGGAAATCCACCGTGTCCTTGTCCAAGTCGCCCACCATCTCGTCGGCGATGCGGCGGAGGCGAGCCTCGGTGTATCGCATAGCGGCGGGGTTGTCGCCATCCATGCTGCCGAAGTTGCCCTGACCGTCTACGAGCGGGTAGCGAAGGCTCCACTCTTGGGCCATGCGCACCATCGCGTCGTACACGGAGGAGTCGCCGTGTGGGTGGTATTTACCCATGACTTCACCGACGATACGGGCGGATTTTTTGTAGGCCTTGTTGTAGGAAAGGCCCAGGTCGAGCATTCCGTACAGGACGCGGCGGTGGACGGGCTTGAGGCCGTCGCGCACATCGGGCAGTGCGCGGCTGACGATGACGGACATCGAGTAGTCGATGTACGCGGTCTTGAGTTCGTCTTCGATGTTGATGGAAATGATCCTCGAATCTTGCATACTTCGTTCCGGTTCACGGCTGAGGGCTGACGGTCGAGAAGGTGGACGGGCATCTTGTTTTTTTTGAAAATCAAGTGATTGAGCGTGTTTGTCCGTCAACCGTCTGCCTCTGGCCGTCCACCCTTGGAAAAAGGTGGGCGAAGGTACGAAAATTGTGTTTTTTCAAAGGGTGTTGGGGGGAAAGTCTTTGTGTTTTTCGGGCAGAAAATAAGGTATGGGCGACGCTCAGCAGGGTGAAAAGGCTGAGGCAGTATGCTGCTCTGCCCCGACCGCCCCACCGACGGTCGCTCTCACCCAACGAACGGTCACGGCTCTCCACCGCTCACCGTTCGTTCATTTATCTCCGCCACACAGCAGGTTTTTCGCCTGCCCAGTCGCCCGCCTTCGTACTTTTGTCGCAGCCAAAATCCCCAAATCACCGCATCACTAAATCCACAAACAGCACTCGCCATGCCCACCACCATCCTCCTCTTCGGCGCCACCGGCCATGCAGGCCGCGCCATCGCCCGCGAACTGCACGAGCGCGGCCACCAAGTCACCGCCGTCGTGCGCGACCAACAGCGAGCCTCGGCCCTGCTGCCCTTTCTCAGCCGCTTCGCAGTGGCCGAAGCCACCCGGCCCGACACCCTGCGCGGCATCTGCGACGGCTTCGAGGTGGTGGTGTCGGCACTCGGCAAAAGCGTGTCGCCCAACGACTGGAGTCGGCCCAGTTTTGAGCAGGTGGACTACCAGGCCAACCTGAACATCTTGGCCGAAGCGAAAGCCAGCGCAGTGCGGCAGTTCGTGTACCTCTCAGCCTTCGGCGCCGAGCGGATGCGGCACCTGACCTACTTTCGGGTACACGACGATTTCAGCAACGAACTCAAAATCAGCGGATTGGGCTATGCCATCGTGCAGCCGCCCGCTATTATGAGTTCGTTTTTGGACTTGCCAAAAATGGCTCGCGGCGGCTGGCTGATGACCCTCGGCACGGGCGAGCACCGCACCAACCCCATCAGCGAGCAGGATTTGGCCCGCGTTTGCGCCGATGTGATAGGGCAGCCCAACACCGTTACGGCTGCTGGCGGGCAGCACGTTTACACCCGCCACGAAATCAACGAGATCATCCAGCGGCTCACCGCCCCGAACAAAAAAGTGCGCCACGCGCCACGCTGGATGATGCGCTCCGCGCTGCCTTTCTGGAAAATCCTGAACCGGAATATGCACGACAAACTGGCCTTCTTCGCAGCGGTGATGGAGGACGATTTGATCGCGCCGCAGGTGGGGGCAATGAGTTTGGAAGCGTATTTCAAACACTTCCCAACATGGTAGAAACCCCTCGTCTCCGCCTGCTTCCGCTTACCCACGCGCAGCTCGTCCAGTACATCCTCGCCGACCAATCGCTCGAAGCCGAACTGGGCCTGAACCCGACTTCGCGGAGCATTTCGCCCGACCTAAAAGAAGCCCTCGAAGGCACTATCCTGCCCAATGTGGCCGACCCTGCCAGGAATTACCTGTACGCCACGCTCTGGACGCTCATTTTCAAAGCCGAAAACCGGATGGTGGGCGACCTCTGCTTTTTTGGCGAGCCGAACCCAGCCGGGGAAATCGAGATCGGCTATGGCACCTACGAAGATTTCAGGAAGCAGGGCTTCATGGCCGAGGCCGTAGGCGGCATGATCGGCTGGGCCAAAATGCAGCCCGGCGTGAAAGCAATGGTCGCAGGAACGGACAAAATCAATGCGGCCTCATGGAGAGTGCTTGAAAAAAACGGTTTTTCGAGATGTGGGGAGACGGAAGAGTTGTACAGGTGGCGGTTGGATTTGTAACGGCAGTGCGCAGCCGCTGATTTCGAGCGCAGCGAAGACGGCAGAGTTGCGGGTGTGGCTGGAAGGGTAGTGCTACCTTCGC
>JAYSUY010000373.1:0-5035 GCA_043718855.1 Saprospiraceae bacterium
TGAAAAACCGGGGCAGGCTGTGAGGGGCGCTGCTCAAACTCCCAAAAACCGCTATTTTTGACCCATGATTTTGCCCAATGCTCACTTTGCCCACATAGACGACGAAAAGTTAGTCGGCTATTGCCTCAGCCCCGCGCATGAGGAAGGCAAGCACAAAGCGCGGGTGTTTGCCTCCGCACTGGGCATCACTGAAGGGATTTACTTTGTTTTGCGGGATGAGATACTGTCGGCCGTTTTGAAAGAAGCGGCCACACTCACGCGAGAAATAAGTTACGGAGTGCTCTGGCAAGTGGATTTCAACATGACCTACTTGAACAAATCTGCTACTGTGCGAACCGGATGGATCATCCTAAACAACGAAGATTTTCCCCGACTGACCACCTGCTTCATCATCTAAAATTTTGAAAATGAATACGATAAAATTGCTCGACGTGGTGGTGGTTCTGCGCGACTTCCCACAAGAAAAACTCCGGCAGGGGAGCATCGGCACGGTGGTCGACATGCTGGATGAAACCGTGCTGCTCGTAGAGTTCGCGGATGCCAACGGCGTAGCCTACGCCATCACCGAACTGCCGGTAGAACTGTTGATGAAAGTGGTGCGCGAGCGAATGTCAATAGCGGCCTGAGCGCTGGCCCCGCTGGCTGCCACTGTTCCCTCCACCACAAACCCCCAGCGCAACGCGGCTTCCCGATGGAAAAGCGGGAAGGGCAGTGAGGCTAGGCAATTTTCCTGTTACTCCACCGCTGCAAAAACCTGTGGGCTACGCCTCTGGTGGATGACGGCCAACAAGTTGACTTCGTTCTCGTCTTCCTTGTAGATCAAGATGTAACTGTTTTGGAAAGTAGCGCAGCGATACTTTTTTGCTTGAAGCACTGCGTTTCTGTAATAAGAAAAATGTTCCGACTTGGTGCTCAGGCGATTGCCAAATTCCAGCAGGTCGGCAACATAGTAGGAGGCAAAGGCTTCCCCACTGGCGCTAAGTGTTCAACCGCAACCATAAAACCCAAGCGCAGCGCGGCTTCCCGATGAAAAATCGGGACAGGCTGTGAGGGGCTGCGACCCGACACGTGCTGTCTGCAAGCCTCAGACTTGCTACTAAAACTATGCAGAGAAAGCACGGCAAGTGGACACTTGCAGACAGCACGTGTCGGGTCGCAGGCCCTCACGAGCAGATTTCGGCGCAGCCCCAAAAGTGTCGGCCATAGGGTTTTTCAAGAGGGAGCGAAAAACGCATTCAGCATACCTTTGTAAAAACCTCCCCATTCACACGCATGAACCCAAGCACCCTCACCACCGACATCGCCATCCTCGGCGCAGGCCCCGCAGGGGCCACCACCTCGCTTTTTTTGTCCAAAATGCGCATCCCGCACCTCATTCTGGATGCCGCCACTTTTCCCCGCGACAAGGTGTGCGGCGATGGGCTGGACCTGAAAGTGATGCGCGTGCTGCACCATCTGGAGCCGGGCTTGGTGCAGCGGGAAATACTGGACAACCCCGATTTTGTGCAGTCCTGGGGCGCAAGGTTTGTCATGCAGAGCGGTCGGAAAGTAGATTTTATCCACCAGCCCCGCCCCGGCAGCCCGCTGCCCTACCCGCTGTTTTGCTGCGCAAAACGCCTGCACTTCGACAACTTTTTGGTGAAAAAACTGGACTCCCGCTACGCTGACTTCCGGCAGGGCGAGCGCGTGGAAGCCGCAGAGCGCGACGGCAAGGGTTGGCGGCTGCGCACCGCTTCGGGCCTCGACATCCGTGCCCGGCTGCTCATCGGGGCCGACGGCGACCACTCGGTGCTGCTGCGGGCTTTGGGCGAGCGGAAAATTGACCGTCGCCACTACGCTGGCACCCTGCGTCAGTACTGGCGCGGCGTGGCCGATATCCACCCAAAAAATCTGATCGAGGTATATTTCCCGAAGGGCTTGCCCATGTCGTACTGCTACATTTTTCCGCTGCCCAACGGCGAGGCCAACGTGGGCTACGGCATGGTGAGCAAGGTGGCCGCTGAGGGCCGCCACAACCTGCGCGACATTTTTAAACGACTGCTGCACGAAGACCCGGTGCTCGCCCCGCGTTTCCGCGATGCGGAGCCACTCGAAGCGCCCATCGGTTGGGGTTTGCCGCTGGCTTCGCGGGAGCGCAAGGCGGCTGGCGACGGCTATCTGCTGGTGGGTGATGCGGCTTCGCTGGTGTGTCCCACCAGCGGCGAGGGCATTGGGACGGCCATGATTTCGGGCTATGTAGCGGCGCATTTTGTGCAGAAAGCCCTGAACAACAAGGATTTCAGCGCAACCCAGTTCGCAGGCTACGACCGCGAAATCTACCGCCGCCTCCGCGACGAAATCAGGCTCTACAACCTGATGATGCGCCTCTCGCCCCGTGTCTACGATTTCGGGCTGAACCTGCTGGCACCCAGCCCGCTCTTCCGCTGGATGTTCCAGCGCGGTGCCGAGCAGTGGCTGCGGACGGCGTATGAAACACCCATTTTAATGGAGTTATGAGGTTTGAGTTATGAGTTAGGTGTGCTATAACTCAAACCTCATAACTCCCCGCTCATTTCATCTCGCGTATCCAGTTTTTTACCAATTCCACCCCTTCGCGGTGCATGGTCTGGCGGCCCAGTTCGGGCATACGGATGCCAGGGTCGTCGCTTTCCATGCGGTATACGAGGATGCTCTCGTTGGGCTTACCCGGCACGATGCCATATTTTCGGTCGCCGCTGCCGCGCCCGGCGGCCACTGGGGGCTTGCCGATGCCGAGCCGTTCGGGGTTGGTTTGGGTGCTTTCCAGAAACATTCCGCTGGTGCTGGCCGGGCCATGCGGGTTGTGGCAGTGGGCGCAGTTGCCATCGAGGTAGGCGCGGGCGGCGGCCTCATGGGTGGCGGGTGTTTGAGGTTGACGGTAGTCCGTGAGGCGCGGAGCGGTAGCCGTGTCGAAGTCGGCGGGGAGTTCGAGCCAGCCTGCTTTTTGCCAAGCCAGCAGTTGATGGTCAGGGCTTTGTGCGCGGTTGAGTTGGCGGGCCGTGATGCCGATGGGCACGAACTGACCGTCGTAGGAATGGCAGCCCTTGCACTGGTTGAGGTTGGGCGCGACGTATTCCACGCGATGTTTTTTGCCCGCAGCGTCTTGCCACTCCACAGGCAAAGTGGCCCCAGCCACTTCCAAGGCAGCATCGGTTTGCTCAGCGTTCCAGATGTACTCAAGGGCTTTCCAACCTTTTTCTTCCCGCAGCAGCAGCCGGGTTTCGAGGATGCGGCGGCCTTTTTCGGGCCGCGCAGCATCATGCCAGTAGTAGAAATTTTTGATGATGACAGCGCCCACCGGGAAGTCGAACGCGGCATCCGGGCGGTAGGTCATTTTTTGCCCAGCGGGCAAGTACACGAACCGCGCTTTCTCCGCGTAGTCGCTGAACAGCGGGGCATTGACTTCGTAGGGGAACACGCCGGGCGCAGGAGTGAGATCGGCGAGTGGGGCGGTGAAGAAGTGGTAGTCGGAGAGGAGGAGTTTTACCCCACCCCCAGCCCCTCCCCAACTGGGAGGGGAGACGAGACGTGGTACCTCGGAGTATGCCCCGTCTCCCCTCCCCGTTGGGGAGGGGTCGGGGGTGGGGTTGAAGGACGGCAAAAAACCCATCGCCACCATCCCGCTAGCCACAACCCATGCCCGTAATCCATCAATATTCAGCCAGTTCGCAGTCATAAGGCCCTATTTTTTTGTTGATTTTACCTTTAAAAAGTCCCAGTTTATCCGCTCGGATGTTGGCGAACGTGCCGTTGTCGTTGTTGCGGATGCAGATGCGGTGTTCGGGTTTCAGGGAGCCGTCGGCGGCCAGGTAGTCGGGATTTTGGATACCGTCGTAGAGGATGTGCGGTACGCGGCGGCCAAATTTCCACCAAAAAATGAAGCCGAGTTTGTTCTTCCAAGTGGGCATCCGCTTGCCGGGAGAGTAGGCGTTGTCGTGGATGCTGATGGCGGAAGGGTAGGGGTTGTAGTCCTTGTCCTTGATGGGCGTTTCGGCGATGAAATAACTCACAATGGCCGTGGAAGCCGTCCGATTTTCCCAGATGTTGTTGTTGTAAATCTCCACGTGGCTCGTGGCCAGCACCATCACACCGGTGCCGGGGGGGATTTTGGCGACGATGTTGCCCTTCGGAGCGAAGTTTTTGAAGTTGTTTCGGGCGCAGAGGTTGTTGTGTATGCGCACATGACCGCCGCGCTTTTTAGGCAGGTCAGGCAGGTCGAAAATCAGGATGCCGCCCGTGTTGTCGAACGCCTTGTTGCGCCATACCTCGGCGTGGGTCGTGTTCTCGATTTCGATGCCCGCCACGTTGTTTTTGGCGATGCACTCCGTCACCCATACGCTGTCGGATTGGCCGACGTAGATGCCCGCATCCGAAGCACCGATGGCCGTGCAGCGCTCAATGCGCACCAGTTGGCACTGCACTGGGTAGAGGGCATAGGAGCCGTTGCTGGCTTGGGGTTTGCCCGTCCAGCGGGCGGTCACGTCGCGGAAGGTGATGCCGCGCACGGTTTGGGTTTTGATGAGGTCGCCTTTAGAGTCCTCCACCGTAAAGTGTTCTAAAACAATGTTTTCGGCGTTGGTGATGCGGATGCCTTCGGCACCTTGCGTTTGGTTTTTGAATGATAAAATGGTTTTGTCCTGCCCCTGACCCCGTATGGTGATGTTCTTTTTGGCATCAAGCGAGAGGGTGCCAGTGAGGGTGATTTGCCCTGCGGGGAGTTCAATCACGGCCCCGTCTTCAGCGAGGATGAGTTCGGTCTGGAGGCGTTTTTCCACATCGGGCTGGGCTGTGGCCAGCAGTGGGAGTAGGGCGATGAGGCAGGTGAAAATGCGAGCGAGCATGGAGTGCGAGGGTAAGAGGGTGGAAGGCAGAGGGTGTGACTACAATGGGACGCGGATGGGACAGATTGAACTGATTGGGACGGATTTTTAGCATCCATCGAATCCGTCCGATCCGCGTCCTATGCCGTCTTGCGGGTAAACATACGGCGGCCTCGTTTTTGGGCATAAAAAAACTC
>JAYSUY010000374.1:0-5031 GCA_043718855.1 Saprospiraceae bacterium
TGATACAAAGGTGGGGCGGTTGGCAAGGGGGGCAAAGGACAAAAAAAGGGTTTTGTTGAATGGTCATTTTTGAAGTCAAAGATTTTTTTAGGGTCTACGAAGCATTTTTGGGATATTTTTTAGAAAAAATATCTTGATTATGGGTTTTTAAGAAGTTGACTTACTGCGGTTTCGTTGAGTAAAATAAGTTTTTAAAGGGCCATTTTTTTTTACAAAAGCCGTTTGGGGAGATATTTTCCACCAAAATACCGGGGCGACGGATAGCCGCCCCGGTATCTCCAGCAGAAAAATCACTTCGGCAGCAGCACGGTATCCACTGAGTGGATCACGCCATTGGACTGGTACACGTCGTAGGTGCTGATGTTGGCTACGTTGCCGTTTTCATCCTTCACCGCGATGTTGCGCGAGCCGTTCATCATGAACGTCAAGGTGCCGCCGCTCACGGTTTTCAGCGTGTTCTGGCCTTTTTTGATCATCGCGGAGATAGATTTGAAATCGTAGCGGCCAGCCACGACGTGGTAAGTGAGCACTTTGGTGAGCGTTGCCTTGTTTTCGGGCTTCAGCAAAGTTTCCACCGTACCAGCAGGTAGGTTCTCGAACGCATCGTTGACGGGAGCAAACACCGTGAACGGGCCCTTGCTTTGCAGCGTCTCCACGAGACCGGCTGCTTTCACCGCAGCCACGAGGGTGGTGTGTACTTTGGAGTTGACCGCGTTTTCCACGATATTTTTGAGCGGAAACATGGCCTCACCTCCAACTTGAACGGTTTTTTGTGCGCTAACAGAGACGGTAGCGAGGGCGAATGCAAGCAGGAGGCTTGCGCTTTTGATGAGCGATTGCATGGTGTGTGTTTATTTGTGCGGGTGAAAAATGATGTTCAAAACGAACATCATCACTTACGGATGGCGCGGGTGTTTTGGATTCTTATTTTTAAAAAAAACATAAAAACGCCTCCTTGCGGTGCCAACGCCGCTGCAAGGCCGCACTTTTGGGCGCAAAAACAACAAGGCTCCATGCATATCCGCCGCATCAAAATCATCATCGGCTTGATGACACTCTCGCTCATCGGTGTCATTTCCTTGCAGGTTTACTGGATTGGCTGGAACATTCGGCTCAACGAGGACCAGTTCAACAAAAACGTGTTTGCTGCGCTCAACCGCGTGGCCGACAAGTTGCAGTCCATCGAAACCCTGTCGGTGCTGCAAGCCATGAACCACTCGCGGGGCGGGGTGCTGAACCTCGAAAACGGCTATGCCGCCCAACGCAGGGCCAGTAGCGACACCTTGCCCAATCCTGGGGGCAGCGGACAGACTTTTGAAGACAATGCCACGATGTGGGAGATAATGAAAGTCAGTCAGTTGCTCGACTCCAAGCCACTGGCCGAGCGCATCCAACTTGATCTGCTGGCCCAGACTATCGGTGAGGAGATCACCAGCCGAGGCATTTCTACCGCCTACCAGTACGGCGTGTACTCTAAGTCGCGCAGCAGTTATGTGATTGTAAACGACCACTTTGTGGTAGAAGACAGCGGCCCGCAGATCTCGCACGGCGGTGCGCCTACGCTGTTCAATTCGCCGTACAAAGTCGCGCTGTTCAACCAAGATATTGAGTCGCCGGGCTACCTGTCGCTCTATTTTCCCAACCGCACACGCTTGGTGTTGGGTTCTGTGATCTGGATATTGGTGCTGTCGGTGGTGTTCACAGGCATCATTTTGTTCTGTTTTTGGTACACGATTCAGGTGATTTACCAGCAAAAACAGGTGTCGGAGATCAAAAATGACTTCATCAACAACATGACCCACGAGTTCAAAACGCCCATCGCTACCATCTCGCTCGCTGCCGACAGCATCGGCAGCCCGATGATATTGGGTAACCCAGATAAAATCAAACGCTTCGTAGACATCATCAGGCAGGAGAACCGCCGCATGAACAGCCAAGTGGAGCGGGTACTGCAAATGGCGCTGATCGATAAATCTGATTTTGACCTGAAAGTGGGCGAACTCAATCTCCATGAGGTGATCCAGCAAGCGGTCGGCAATTTTAGCCTACAAGTGGAGAAACGTGAGGGGACGCTAAAAACCGAATTGCTATCGGCCCGACCTGTGATCGAAGGCGATGCGACGCACATCGCCAGTGTGGTACACAACCTGCTGGACAATGCCAACAAGTACAGCCCCGAACGGCCTGAGATCACCATCAGCACCCGCGATGTGCCGATGGGCGTGGAAATCACCGTGTCGGACAAAGGCCTGGGCATCAGCAAGGAGGCCCGCAAGCATATTTTTGACAAATTTTACCGGGTGCATACAGGCGACCTCCACGATGTGAAGGGCTTTGGTCTCGGCCTGAGTTATGTGAAGTCCATCATGGTGGCACACAAGGGCCTCGTGGATGTACACAGCGAGCCGGGGCAAGGAAGCCGTTTTGTGCTGACGTTTCCCAGAAAGTGAAAGTGAGTTAGCAGTTAGAAATGAGCAGTTAGCAGTGGGGGGCGTGGCACACTGCTCACCCCTCACTGCTAACTCTTCACTCATTCCAACACTCCCTTCCGCTTCATTTTGTAGTAGTGTACTCCGGCCCCAAACACCCAGCCATCTTTGCCGGATTTGGTGCGGACTTTCACCCAGTGATCGGTCACTTTTTCGTAGCCGAGGCTGATTTCTTCTGCTTTTTCTGACTTTTTATTGAGAAACGAAACTGGCTCGTACAGTTCGAGCGTGGCGACGACCGCACCTTTCAGGTTCGGCTCCTTGCGCAATTTTAGCCCGTCAATGGTGACGTAGAGGGTGGCGTATTTGGGTGCATCGCCGGTAGGCGGCGCAGCGGAGGTGGCAGCGGGCTTGCCCGCTGGAGCCGGGGCGGAGGCGGGCGTTTTGCCGGGGCGGGCGGTGGGTGTTGTCGTGGCATTTCCCGTAGGGGGCGCACTGTGTGGCACAGGGGCCGGGCCGGGGCGCTCGGTGCTGACAGGCGCAGAGGCGGCGGGCGAAGCGGCAGGCTGGGTGAGTACCACCGTATCGCGGCGCACAGGGCGATCTTCCGCATCACCGTCGGTCAAATCCCGTACTCGACGCACGGCATCGGAGCGCACGGCGGAGCATTTTGATATGCCCCACAGCGCAACGCAGCCGATGAAAACCAAGATGATGAGCGACTCTGACTTGGGCAATTTCATACGAGTGGTGATTGGTTGAGTGGTGATTGGTTGATTAGTGACTGCCGATTGGGGTATCATAAATGTTCCTTTTACCGCAAAATTGTCATGTCGTAATGTAGCACAACCCAAACCACACAGGGAGATGCAGAGCCGCAAAACATCCCAGTCACCACTCGACCAATCACCATTCAACCAATCACCATTCAACCAATTTAACCCCTCAACGATTGGATGTCGCTGATGATTTTTTGTGCCAAATTCACCGCTACCATGCTCGACGTGCTTTCGGAATACACCCGAATAATCGGCTCCGTGTTGGATGGGCGGAGGTGTACCCAGCCATCAGTGAAATCAATTTTGAGGCCGTCTTCGATATTGATTTGCTCTTTGCTGTACTTTTTGCGGAGGGCAGCGAATACTTTTTCGAGGTCGATATCCGCGCCATGGTCAATTTTTGTCTTCGCCATTTTGTACTCCGGGTAGGTACGGCGGAGGGTCGAAATCTGTTTACTCGACTGGGCTAAGTGCGTGAGAAACAGTGCGATACCCACCAGTGCATCGCGGCCGTAGTGCAGTTCGGGCAGGATGATACCGCCGTTGCCTTCGCCGCCGATGACGGCATTTACGGCCTTCATTTTTTCCACCACATTCACCTCGCCAACGGCGGCGGCGTAGTACTGGCCGCCTCGCTTGACCGTCACATCGTGCAGTGCGCGGGTGCTGCTGAGGTTGCTGACAGTGTTGCCGGGCCGTTGCGACAGCACATAGTCGGCCACCGCTACGAGGGTGTACTCCTCACCGAACAGTTCGCCATCTTCGCACATGAAAACGAGGCGATCCACGTCGGGGTCTACTGCGATACCAAGTTGGGCTTTCAACTGGCGCACTTCGGTGGAAAGTTGGCCGAGGTGTTCCTTCAGCGGCTCTGGGTTGTGGGCGAAGTGGCCCGTGATCTCACCGTTGAGCAGCACTGTCTGGCAACCGAGCGCATCGAGCAGGGGCGGCACGGAGAGTGCTCCGGTGGAGTTCACCGCGTCTACCACAATTTTGTATTTTTTGGCTTGGATGGCCGCCACATCTACCAGCGGCAGGGCGAGTATTTTGTCGATGTGCTGTTGGATGTAGGTATTGTCGCTGCGGTAGGTACCGAGTTGATCCACGGAGGCATACTCCACGTTTTTCTCCGAAACCAGTTGTAGTACCGCTGCGCCATCGGCTGCGCTGATGAATTCACCCCGGTAGTTGAGCAGTTTGAGGGCATTCCACTCCTTCGGGTTGTGGCTGGCCGTGAGGATGATGCCGCCGCCCGCCTGCTCGGCTGGTACAGCGATCTCGACTGTCGGTGTGGTACTGAGGCCGAGGTCAACCACCGAGATGCCCATGCTGCGCAGGGTGGCGATGACGAGGCTGCTGAGGATTTCCCCGGAAATGCGCCCATCGCGGCCCACCACGATTTTGGGAATGCTGGCTGTGTTTTTGACCCACTGGCCGAATGCCGCCGTGCATTCTACGATATCTTGGGGGGTGAGGTTGTCACCCGGTCGGCCCCCGATGGTGCCGCGGAAGCCTGAAATGGATTTGATGAGTGTCAAAACGTACGCTGAAGTTGGGTGAAATGATTGTAGCGGGGTTCCCGAAAAAATCGGGGCAGAGCCTTGGATTAGCTGATGCAACCAGCCGGGGGAACTGGCAGCCGCGAAGGTAATCAGGCCAGTGTTTTCTCCGGCAGCCTTTTTACCACTTCTGTTGCTTTGGTGACATTGCATACTTTTGCTGCGGCCCTGTCTCGTCCTGAAAAAAGTTTACACTATGTGAAGAAAATCGAATTAGTCCTAAAGTTGGTTGACAAAACAAAACGTGTTAGTCCTGAAATTGGT
>JAYSUY010000375.1:0-1857 GCA_043718855.1 Saprospiraceae bacterium
TATGAGTTATGGCATAACTCATAACTCAAACCTCATAACTTCAAACGCCAATTTCATGCAAGAACTCCCATCCGCACAAATCTCCGCCGCCGTACTCACCGAGGACGATGTGAAGCGGCGTTTTGTGCCGTTTTTGAAAGATTTTTACCGCAACCGCTACGAGCCACTGCCCAACACAGTGGAGGTAGATTTTGACAGCGTGGGCGAGGGCGGCGTGGTGGCCGACGGGCGGGTGCAGTTTCGCAAACCCGACGACTCACTGTTCACCTGCACCTACGAGGCCACCTCGCGCGACAAGATGGAGGAGGTGAAGTACACGCTCAACCTGCACTATTTTGTGTGGGACTGCGCGGCGTTCGCGGCAGTGCTAGCGGCATCGGCCTACATCATTTTTTACAACAGCCGCTTTGCATGGTTGGTGGCACTGCACTGGCCCGGTAATATCGGACTGCTGCTCGGCATGGGCACCATCGGCTTTTTGGGCTGGTACTTCACCATGCAAGGCTGGCGGAAGTACCGCTTCATCCACGCCATCGCTCAATTTCAGCAATATTACGCTGACGATCAGTGGATTGCCATCGCAGAGGACGTGTTCCCCTCGCCAGTTGACCCGTATTTTCAGGAACTGCGCAGCCAGTGTGCCTACCAGGGTTTTGGCCTCGCGGTGGTGCCAGCCGAGGGCAATGTGCGCCCGTTGGTGAACCCCTCGCGGCTCAGTATTTATGGCGAAGACCGTGCGATGGTGCATTGGGTGACCCGCGCCAACTGGTACCAATCAGCCACGCAGGGCATGGGTACGCTGACCAAAATGCGCCCACCCGATGCGTTGCAATCTGCTTGGAACAAGATCGCCCGACCGGTGCAGCACCTCGTGGTGGAGCCGTTCAAAAAAATGGTTTGGTCGGCACTCACCAAGCCCTTCGCGCAATCCAACTCGCCCTACACCCGCTTCATGGGCGGGCGGGCTACCCAAAAGTGGATTTTCAGCATGGCACTCCTGCTCATTTTGCCGCTCATGTACCAAGTGATGAGCGTCAGGACGGAAGACGTGGCCGACTTGGAAGCTCTCAAAAACTGGCGCAGCGATCAGAATCCGGAAGACCAGCCGGGCTATCTGGTTGATGGCGAGGTGATTCCATACGATGCCCAGCCGCCCGGTGTGCCCAAGCAATACCCGCGCCGTGCCGAACGCGAGGAGGAGACCCCGACCATTGATATGTCGGGCAGCAACGATGACGAGGTGCAAACGATTGACCTGTCAAGCGGCAGCGATGATGCTGCCAATGGCCAAAAGCCAAAAGTCAAAAGCCCAAAGCCCACCCGATACGAGGGCATTGAGGACGAACCAGAACCTGTTCGCCAACCAACACCTGCCGTGAAAAAGCCTACTCAGCCTACCGCAGCCACCAAAACGACTCCCAAAACTGCGACCAGCAAAACCACGCCTTGCGGTCGGTTCAGCGGAAAAGCAGGCTGGGTGATTCAGGAAAGTTCGTTCAGCAGCCGCGCCAATGCCGAGGAGCGGCTCCGCCTCCTGCAAAGCAAAAAAGTCAGCAGCGAACTCGTGGCCCGCACCTGCCTTGAAAGCGGCAAAAGCGGCTATATCGTGCTGCTGGGTGGCCTTTTTTCGGATAAAAACGCGGCACAGCGCAAGTTGGACGGCTACGCCAAAACCTACCCAGCGCAGGGGCTGGGCAAGGCTAATCTGCTGCTGCGGCCACTGCAAAAACGATGAACGATGAACGATGAATGGCGTGATGAACGACCCTCCTTCGCTCAGGCTACGGCGGGTAAAAATGACGAAATGACGAAAATGACGACTCGCATCGCCGCGCTCGCCCTGCTCGCCGGGATGCT
>JAYSUY010000376.1:0-15038 GCA_043718855.1 Saprospiraceae bacterium
GAAAAAAATGGATGAAAAGCCCGCGCCGAGGGAAAACGACCGTCAGGGGCAGCGCCTGAAGCAGAAGATGGCTTGTCCGCCGAAGTATAGGCGGAGGCGGGCGCGTACCGAAAAAGATTGCGACCGAGCAAGTGACGGAAGAACTGGAAGAGCAGGCGCGGGCGGAAATTCATGGCAGTTCGTATTGAAATTGATCCTGCAAAAGTATTTCGAGCGGCACCGGGCGGGCGTTAAGCGTGTATGAAGTTAGGGTTATGTTTGTGGGGGCAACACGTGGACATAAAAAAAGCCCCGGCACATTTGCCGAGGCTGAAAACCAAATCAAACTTTCAGTGAAGTTTCTCTTGTGTCAGGTTGATGAGGGTTAGGGCAAACGCACCAAATTTCGAAAGCGGGTTTGAAGGCAGTGGCGAAGCCCCAGCGGGGCGCAGCATCGGTAGACAAGATTGGCACAGAAGGTTTTAGCCCCAGCGGGGCGCAGCATTGGTAGGCTGTTTTTGCTGCGCCCCGCTGGGGCTGGTTGGCTGTGGCCACCAAATTTCTACCGATGTTACGCCCCTCCGGGGCTTCCAGGTTTTGATGCGTTTGCCTTGGATGAGGGTTGATAAGGTTGATAATAAAACATACACCCAGATGTATAAACCTCATCAACCTTATCAACCCTCATCATATCCAGCCTTTTACTTTCTCAGAATCAAGGTAGTACAAAATTTTGAACGACAGGCTGTTGGAGCCTGGGAATTGCGGCAGGTGGCCGAGGTTGTAGCCGTAGCGGTGCTCCACATCGCTTCCGTAGGCTTGGTGTCCGATGAAGTTTTTGTAGACAAACAACAGGTCGCTGCCTGGTGCGAACCGCCATGTGAAGACGAAATCGACATTGAAATAGTTGGCAGCGATGTTGTTGATGGGATTGCCCGCCGGGTCTTCGCCCTGATACGTGGAAGGGAGCAGACTGCCATCGGCTTGTAGGTTGCCGAAGTCGTGGTACATCACCCGATTCCAGTAGTGGCGGGCGAAAACGGAGATGTTCATTCGGTTGTTGAAGGCATAGTTGGTGCCGAGCGTGTTGTTGAAACCCACGATGTCGCGGCGGCCCAGTACGATGGCCCCATCGGGCAGCCCCTCGTAGCCCATCGAGGTAGAATCCACCTGATCGGCCCAAAGGCCGCCCACATTGTTCCAAGCCAGTTCGTTGCCGATGCCGATGCTGAGGGTGAGTTGGTCGGATGCCCGCCAGCGGGCACCGACGTTGAGGCGGGCGCTGCGTCGGCCTTTTTCATCAAAAAAGCGGATGCCGCCGTTGGCACGGTAGGTAAGTTGCTTGCGGTGGTCGCTGTTGTACCAGCCGCTCAAGTTGCCGCTGGCTGGGACATGGTAGTAGTGAGCAAAACCTCCGGTGCGTGGCTCGAAGTAGTCGTTTTCGCCCCAGGGGGTGATGCTGCCGTTGAACCCAAAATTGTGGAAGGTGCGGGTACTCCCGCCAAGATCGAAGCCCATAGCCGTCTTTGTCCAAGTGTTGGCGGGGCGGTACAGCATCCCGTTGTACGCCCATGCGCTCGTCCAGAAATTGTTGAGTTTCCACCAGGGTTTGTAGCGGTTGTAGTTGATATTGGCGTTGCTGCTGCTTTCGTTGGGGCTGAACAGGAAGCCCATATCGTTGGGGTCGTAGCGGTCGCTTTCGAGCACATGACTGACTGCCCACTGGATATTGCCGCTGGTTTTGGAGAGCTCCCAACTCGTGCTGTACCCGTTTTTGGGTGTCTCATCGGCGTGTTGGCGGGTGCTGTACACAGCGCGGCCCGACAGCGCGTAGGATTGCGCCTTGTTTTTTAAATTCAACAGTGCGCCGGTTACATTGGCATCAGTGGTGGCCCCGGAGCGCAGCACGTTGGTGTTCACCAGCGTCACGGAGGAGTTGTTGCGCAGGTTTTGGTCGAGTACGAACACGTTTTTGTTGGTCAGCGGGCGTATCTGCTCGCGGCCTTCGCCGCCTTCGGGCAGTTGTACGGCTTGGTAAGCCGAGTTTTCCACCGCATTGAACACTCCGATGCCCAGCCCCTGCTGGGTGCGCCCGCTGATTTTGGTGGCGTTGAGCAGTTGCGCCCCGCCGCTGCCCACCCGCCGCGAGTAGAACAGCCCGCCTTTGTTGAACAACTCGGTGCCTTCGGTAAAAAACGGGCGGTTTTCATCGAACCGCACCTCGAAGGGCGAAAGGTTGAGTACATAATTATCGGTGCGCACTTGGCCGAAGTCGGGTATCACCGTCGCATCGAGTGTGAAGGCTTGGTTGATGCCATACTTCACATCCATGCCCACCGAGTAGGGGTAAGCCCAGCCGCTGCCGGGGCCGTCGGGCTGGTTGTACACGTTGTTGGCATAGCCCGCCACGAAGGGCGTGGCACTCAGGCGAAGCGGCGATTTAATGTCTCGGATGTCCGTCAGCATGCCCATCTGGCTGAGCGAGCCGCTGATTTCGGCCTTGATTTCGTTCCAAGAATCAATTTCACCCTTGCGCCGGATGGCGCGGCGAAAGTTGACGCTCCACTCCTGCACCGCTGTTTTTGGGAAACGCAAAGCGGAGTACGGGATGGCCACCTCAGCCGCCCAGCCGTCCTCGGTGATGCGGGCTGCGGAGGCCCACACTGCGTCCCAAGCGAGGTCTTCGCCGTCGGCGTTGTCGTTGTCGGGGTTGGCGTTGGAGAGCGAAAATTTGGAGTCAGTCTGCACATTGTCAGGGGTTACGCCAAACTTGACGGCGTTCTGCCCATCGCGGTAGGTATCGATGATAACTACCACAACGTCAGTATTGTCCAAGTCGTCGCGCTTGCTCAGGCGGTGGAAAATCGAATCGGGCGCACGGTCGAAGCACTCGAAACTGAGGTACATCGCCGCGTCATCGTAGAGTATGCGCACGGTCGTTTTTTCCGTAGCGGGCAAGCCAGGCGTGGGCCAAACATGGAGGAAGTCGGTGGCTACGGGTGCCGTCTGCCAGGCGGGTTCGTCAAACTTCGCATCGAGGTTGATTTTTTCGGCAATGCGGATGGCTTGCAAGGTTTTTTTGGGTGCCAACTGCGCTTGGGCTTGTGCAATGCAGGGCAAAAAGGCCAGTAAAAAAAAGTGGGTGAGTCTAAAAAACGACATATGGAAGACGCTGATTTGGATTGATGCCACAAGGACGAGCGAAAAGCCAGAGCGTTGCACCGAAGTCGTCCACCGACAGATTTTAACGGTTGAAGGGAGTGGAAATATCTACTTTTGCCGCACAAAAAAGAGGGTAGAGGGTGGAAGGTAGAGGGTGAGTGACTCGCTCGTTTGGCTTTCCACCTTCCACCCTCTACCTTCCACCCTCTACCCTCTACCTTTTTTCCCATGCTTCGTTTTTTGCTCAAAATTGGCGCCCTGCTCATAGCGGGCATTTTGATTTACAACTTCTTTTTTGGTACGAATACAGAGAAAGAGCAGTCGCGTAAGGTGTTTGGCCAGATGCGCGGTGTGGTCGTGTCGGTCGGCGATTTGCTGAAAACCGAGAAGACCAAGTTTGATGCGGGCAAGTACGACGGCGCGCTGGAAAAATTAGGTGGCGCGTACCAAGCCCTCCGCAATGGAGTAAAAAACATGGACTCGAAGGTGAGCAAGCGCCTCGAAGAACTGGAGCAGCGCAAGGCCGCCCTCCAAAAGGAAGTGGACAGCATCGAGCAGGGCGACCAACAGGCCGCCGCCCCTACTCCAACCAAAAAAGGACTGAAAAAAGACCCCAAAGCAGAGCAAAAGGCCGCTGCCAAATCCGCCGACCAGCAACGCCGAAAGGAAGAATTGCAACGGGAACTGGAAAAATTAGTGCGCGATTCGGATCAGTTGTTGCAAGAAGCAGAGCAGTAGAGTTTGAAGTTCGAGAGTTTGAAGTTTGAAGTTGGGCGCTGCGCCTGAGTCTTGTGGCTTGAAGCAAATGAGTTTGAAGTTCATACTTCGAGCGTAGGCTGCCGTTCGTCCGAAAGTTTGCAACCTTGCCGGACGAGGTGCGTTCCAAGTGGCCGGTTTCAAAAAGGGCAAAAGGCAAAGGGCAATCCGAAACACTGAAACCAACAACCCCAAAATCATCATCACGCATTCGCATTCATGACCGATATTTTGCAGCAAATTTTTGGCGCAGACTGGGAGAACTCACTCATCATCGTCCTCAACCTCATCCTCATCGAAAGTCTGCTTTCGGTGGACAACGCGGCGGTACTGGCCACCATGGTACTCGACCTGCCGCCCGAACAGCGCAACCGCGCCCTGCGCTACGGCATCATTGGGGCCTACGTTTTTCGGGGCCTTTGCCTCATCTCCGCTTCTTGGCTCATCAAAATCTGGTGGCTCAAACCCCTCGGAGGTGCGTATTTGATCTACCTCGCAGTGGATTATTTCCAGCGAAAAGCCACCCCCGACCCGACCGACGACGCGCTCGTGAAGGAGCAAAAGTGGTACTACCGGCTCACCTCTGGGATGGTCGGCACCTTCTGGGCCACCATCATCGCAGTGGAAGTGATGGACTTGGCTTTTTCCCTCGACAACGTGTTCGCAGCCGTCGCTTTCACCGACAACATCTGGCTCATCTGCACTGGCGTGTTCATCGGCATCTTGGCCATGCGCTTTGTGGCTCAGTGGTTTGTGAAACTTTTGGAGCGCTACCCCTTCCTCGAAACCAGCGCCTTCCTCGTCATCGGATTGCTGGGCCTCAAACTGTCCGCCTCGGCGGTGTGCCACTTTTACAAAGGCACCGCTTGGGCCGATACCATCGAAAGTGAAGCTGCTGATTTGGTGGTGAGCATCATCACCGCGAGTTTCTTCTTCGTGCCGATACTGACCTCACGGTTCTTGGGTTGGCCGAAAAGCAAGTAGCGATGCACACGCTACGACGCATTTTTCACACAACGCCACTACGGCACAACGTTCGTAGCAGCGTTGTGCCGTAGTGGCATTGTGTGAAATAAATTACCCGTAGCATGACCATCAGCATCACCACCTCTCCCGATTTTCAGCCCGAAAAAGCCTACTGCTTCCGTGTGCTGCTCGGCGAGTTGCTGGGGCTGGACTACCGCACGGTCATTTCCGACACTGAAAAAAACTACCGCATCAGCCTCCCCAACGGCAGCGAGGTGGTGGTGGAAGACCGTTTTTTCGGAAAAATAAGCGGCGACCGATATGCCCTCCCGGAACACCTGCCCGCCGAGGCCCCCAACTTCCCCAACCCCTACGCGCCCGGCGAGCAACTGACCGCGCTCTACGGCACCCCGCATTTTTGGGCAGAAAACCAGCGCGTCAACTGCGGCCTCGATCTCTTCGCTTCTACGTTTTTCATGCTCACCCGCTGGGAAGAATGCGCCTTACCCGACCGCGACCAACACGGCCGCTTCCCCGCAGAAAGTTCGCTGGCTTGGCGCGGCGGCTTCCTGCACCGCCCGGTGGTGAACGAGTGGGCCACGCTGCTCCACCAACTTTTCGCCCAAGCCGGCTGGCACCCACCCTACCCTACCCGCACGGCCCGCCTTACCCTCACCTGTGATGTGGATCACCCACGCCTGTGGTGGTCGGCAGCCGACCGCCTTCGTACCCTCGGCGGCAGCATTTTCATCAGGAAAAACCCCCGCGAGACAGCATTTTGGCTCAAAAACCACCTCCTGCGGCGACACGACCCCTACGACACATTTTCAGAAATCATGGACGCAGCCGAGCGCAGCGGCCACCCCGCACACTTCCATTTTCTGGGAAAACGCCCGCCCCACAGCGACTGCTGGTATGCGTTGGAGCATCCGTTCGTGCTGGATGCGATGAAAAAAATCACCGAGCGCGGCCACGTCATTGGCTTCCACCCCTCCTACGAAGCCTTCGATGACCCCGCTATTTTTCAACAGGAATTAGACTCGCTGCGCCGCGTTTCGCCCCAGCCCGTACTGACCGGGCGGCACCACTACCTCCGTTTTTTCGCTCCGCAAACCTGGCGGATGTGGGAAGAAGCGGGTATGATCTGGGACAGCACACTCGGCTACCCAGAGCATCCCGGCTTCCGATGCGGCATCTGCCAAGACTTCCCGGTGTTCGATTTCGAGCAGCGCAAAACATTGACACTCAAAGAAAAACCGCTCACGGCGATGGACGTGACGCTGGCCCAGTACCGCCGCTGGTCGCCCGAACGGGCTTACGACGAGTTGATGAATCTTCGCCGCGAGACGGACAAGCACGGCGGGGAGTTTGTTCTTTTGTGGCACAATTCATCGCTTGCAGGCTGGGAGTGGGAAGGTTGGAAGGAGGTTTGGCGGGCGTTTGTAGGTCTTTAAATTCAACACGATGCGGTTCTGGGTTTTTGCTTTTTGCTTTTTGCTTTCTTGGTTTTTGCCAGTGCTGCTTTCCGCGCAAGTATCGGGCCTCCCGCTGCACAGCCCGGCCTACCACATCTTCGACCGATTCGACATCCTGAGCGGCGCAGAAAACCCCGTCCACCCAGAACTGAAGGAAACCTCGCGCAAGGACGCGGCGGAGTTCGCCCTTGCAGGCTTTCTGGATACCAACCTGCACAGCCGATTAGACTACGCCGACCTGCGCTATCTGCTTGACGACAACAACGAGTACCTGCCCGATGCGCTCCGCCGACCCAGCCAAAAGCCCCTGCTCAAAACTTTTTACCGCACGCCTGCCAACCTTTTCGAGGTAAATGCCCCCGACTTCGTACTGCGGGCCATCCCGATGTTCAACTTTGCCTTCGGGCAGCAACAGGGCGACGCGGGGCTGTTGTTCCAGAACCAGCGCGGCATTGAGGTGCGCGGCATGGTGGACTGCAAGGTGTTTTTTTACACCAACTTGGTGGAAACCCAGGCGCGGTACGCCAACTATGTCAACGACTGGGAATCGGAGTACACCGCGCTGCCCGGAGCAGCGGCCTACAAAACTTACAGTCCCCGCTTCGCTGACCTGCGCCAGGCCCACGACTTCAATGTGGCGAACGCCCACATCGGCTTGCGCCTGAGCCGCCATGTGGGGCTGGAACTGGGTCACGGGCGGCATTTTATCGGCAACGGCCACCGCTCCATGTTCCTCTCCGATGTGGGCGCTCCCACTTTTTACCTCAAACTGAATACCCGCGTCTGGCGTTTTCAGTACCAAAATTTGTTCCTCGAACTGGCCCCAGCCGGGCCTAACTCGTTCACAACCAGCGACCGCATTCCGCGCAAGTACGTCGCCGTCCACTACCTCAACTACAAAATCACGCCGCGCCTGTCCATCGGCCTGTTCGAGGCCACCGTGTTCAACCGCAGCGACCAGTTCGAGTTGCAGTACCTCAACCCGGTCATCCTGTACCGCTCGGTGGAGGGCCTCATCGGCAGCCCCGACAACGCCATCGTGGGCTTCGATGGCCGCTGGAACCTCTGGCGGCGGGTGCAGGTGTACGGCCAACTTCTCCTTGACGAGTTCCTGCTGCGGGAGTTGGTATTTCCCGAAAAAAAGGGCTGGTGGGGCAACAAGTACGCCCTGCAAGCCGGCGTGAAATACGTCAACGCCTTCGGTATCGACCACCTCGATCTGCAAGCCGAACTGAACTTGGCGCGGCCCTACACTTGGTCGCACTACGACTCGCTCAACAGTTACACCCACTACGGCCAGCCGCTGGCGCACCCGCTGTGGGCCAATTTTCGGGAAATCGTGGGCATCGCCCGCTACCAGCCCAGCCAGCGCTGGCTACTCACCGCCCGCCTCGTGCGGGCCAGCACGGGCGACAACGTTTCGGGTCAAAACTGGGGCACCTACCCCAACTTGCCCTACACGACGCGGGTGCAGGATTACGGCAATCGCATCGGCCAAGGTGCGGGCGCACGGCTCTCGCTGCTCGGCTTAGATGCTTCGTGGATGTGGCGGCACAACCTGTTCGTGGACGTGAAACTGCTGCTGCGCAAAAAAGACAGCGACGACCCGACCCGCGACCTCACGACGCGCACCGCGAGCGTCGGGCTGCGGATGAATATGTGGCCGCAAAACTTTGATTTTTAATGAATTACTCAGCCCACCCTACTGCCGTCCTTGACGAAGGCTGCCAAATTGGTCCCAACACCCGCATCTGGCATTTCTGCCACCTGATGCCCGGCTGCCGCATCGGGGCCAACTGTGTGCTCGGCCAAAACGTGATGGTGGCGCCTGGCGTGACGCTCGGCGACGGCGTGAAAGTGCAGAACAACGTGTCACTGTACACCGGCGTGACCTGCGAGGACGACGTGTTCATCGGCCCCTCCGCCGTGTTCACCAACGTGCTGAATCCTCGCAGTTTCGTGGAGCGCAAGTCTGAATTTCGGCCCACACTGCTGCGGCGCGGGGCCAGCATCGGGGCCAACGCCACCATCCTGTGCGGCACTACCATCGGCCAGTACGCGCTCGTGGGCGCGGGCGCGGTGGTGCTGCGCGACGTACCAGACTATGCTCTCGTGGTGGGCAATCCGGCTCGGCAAACGGGCTGGGTGAGCCGCTTGGGGCATCGGCTGCACTTCGACGGAGAGGGAGAAGCAGCTTGCCCGGAAAGCGGGGAGGGGTATGTGTTGCGGGGTGAGGGAGTGGAGGTGAGGGCGTAACGCCGACTGTCAGTCGGCCAGAGCATACGTTTACGAAACCTGCGAGGTTTCGTAAACGTAGTTTGCTGATACCACCGACCACTTTTGCCGCCTATGGTGTTTTACTCCAACTGAACAGGGTTGCTACTTTCGGTGGTACCGGCGGTGTCGGTCATTTCGGTGTTCCATTCTCGTCTGTGCGCGTCCCTTTCTGCACTTGAGGCCGAAACGTACGAGGACAAGGCGGCGCAGAGTGCCATACACAAGATGCAAATTCGTTTTTTTGAAATTTAGACTAATCTAAAAAAAATTAAAAACTTATCGAAAAATATTTTTAAAAACATAAGCAAATGCCGTGCTTTGTGGCCTGAAAAAGACAATAACAGCCATGGCAACGACACAAGCAGAGGAGAACTACCTCAAAGCCATCTTCAAAATCGCAGAAAAAGAGAGCGGCCCCGCCCTCACCAACGCCGTCGCAGCGGCCATGCAGACCACTGCCGCCTCGGTGACAGATATGCTCAAACGCCTCGCCGACAAACAGTTACTGACTTACGAGAAATACCGGGGCGTACAACTCACCCCCGAAGGTCAGCATGTGGCGACGGCGCTCATCCGCAAGCACCGGCTCTGGGAAGTTTTCTTGGTGGATAAATTAGGCTTCGCTTGGGATGAGGTACACGACTTCGCTGAGCAACTTGAGCATGTGCAGGGCGATGCCCTCGTGCAGCGGCTCGATACCTTCCTCGGCAACCCTCGCTACGACCCGCACGGCGACCCCATCCCCGATGCCGATGGCCGATGGACCTACCGCCAACAAGTCTCCCTCGCAACCCTTCAGCCCAGCGAACACGGTATCGTGACTGGCGTAGGCGACCACAGCCCAGCCTTCCTCCAATACCTCGACCACCTGGATATCGGGCTAGGTTCTTCTCTCATAGTACTCGACCGCATCGCCTACGACCAGAGCACACGGGTCCGCATCGGCACCGAGCGCGAGGCCGTGCTGAGCGACAAGGTGGGGCAAAACCTGTTTGTGAAAACGATGAACTATGAACTATGAACGAGGAACGAGGAGCCATGCCGCGCTACAGTTCCTCGTTCATAGTTCATAGTTCATCGTTCCTAAAATGGCCTAACTAACTGACAACCAGCAGCAATGGACAACAACCAACAACCACCCTCCGCCGACGAGCCTTTGGCGGGTAAAGCAACCAACAACCAGCAACCCATCACCAGCGACCCTCACCACCAATCCCTCTCTGAGGTACACGGCACGGTGGAGACGCAAGTCAACGGCGGCTTTTGGAAGCGGCTTTTTGCTTTTGCAGGCCCGGCCTACTTGGTCAGCGTGGGCTACATGGACCCCGGAAACTGGGCCACCGACTTGGCAGGCGGCAGCCGTTTTGGCTATTCGCTGCTGTGGGTGCTGCTCATGTCTAACCTCATCGCGCTGCTGCTGCAAAGCCTGAGCGCAAGACTCGGCGTGGTGGCCCGCCGCGATTTGGCCCAAGCCAGTCGAGAACTGTACCACCCTGCGGCCAATATTTTTCTCTACATCATGGCCGAAATCGCCATCGCAGCCACCGACTTGGCCGAAGTAGTGGGCATGGCCATCGGTTTGCAACTGCTGTTTGGCCTCCCGTTGGTGTGGGGCGTGGGCATCAGCGTACTCGATGCATTTTTGCTCCTGATGCTCATGCAATTGGGCATCCGAAAGTTGGAAGCCTTCATTTTTGGCCTCATCGCTGTCATCGGCAGTGCCTTCGCGGTGCAGATGTTTTTGGCGAAGCCAGAAATCGGTGGCATCGTGGGCGGCTTCGTGCCGTCCATCCCCAACGCCGAAGCCCTGTTCATCGCCATCGGCATCATCGGTGCCACCGTGATGCCGCACAACCTCTACCTGCACTCCGCATTAGTGCAGACCCGCAAAATCGACCGCTCGCCAAAGGGTCTGCGCCGGGCCATCAAGTACAACATCATCGACTCGGCCATCGCACTCAACCTCGCGCTGTTCGTCAATGCCGCCATTTTGATCCTCGCAGCGGCGGTTTTTCATAAAAATGGCTACAACGGCGTGTCCGAAATCCAAGACGCGCACCGCCTGCTCGAACCCATGTTGGGCAAAAGTTACGCCCCGGTGCTGTTCGCCATCGCCCTCATCGCCGCCGGGCAGAGCAGCACCGTCACCGGCACCCTGGCCGGGCAAATCGTGATGGAAGGCTATCTGCACCTGCGCATCGCGCCCTGGCTGAGGCGGCTCCTCACGCGGCTGCTGGCGGTGATCCCGGCCATCTTGGTCATCACCCTGCTGGGCGAGTCGGCCACTGGCAATATGCTGGTGCTGAGCCAAGTCTTACTGAGTATGCAGTTGGGATTTGCCGTCGTGCCGCTGCTGCACTACGTGAGCGACAAGCGGCGCATGGGAGAGTTTCGCATCGGTTTTTGGGCCAAATTTGGGGGCTGGCTCAGTGCAAGCATCATCGTCGCGCTCAACGTGTGGCTCGTGGTGAGTACGGTGTCGAAGTGGACAGCCGATGGTGGCTGGGCAGTGCGTTGGTTAGTGGTGCCGGCCCTGCTGGCAGTGGCAGCCATGCTGGTGTACATCGTGCTGCAACCGCTTGTGGGGCGTTTTCGGCCTACCAAAGTGCAGGTGCCGCATGGAGTGTTCAAGGGGATTTTAGAAATAAAAGTCCCTGAATATCAAGAAATTGCCATCGCGTTGGACTTCTCGGAAGCGGATCAAAAAACCATTGAACACGCGCTGCACATCGGCGGCAAGCAGGCCAAGTATTTCCTAATGCACGCTGTGGAGACCGCCGGTGCCTGGGTGATGGGTAGCGAAATCCGCGACTTGGAGACTGCCACCGACGTGCAGAACCTGGAAAAATACGTGGAGAATTTGCGCTCACTCGGCTTCGCCGCCGAGGCCGTGATCGGCTACGGCCCGGCCAAACAGGCCCTGCCCAAATTGGTGAACGAACACGGGGTGGATTTGCTGGTGATGGGCGCGCACGGCCACCAGACGTTCAAAGATTTGGTGTTTGGCACCACCATCGGGGCGGTGCGCCATGCGGTGAAGATACCGGTGCTGATTGTAAGGTGAGGGTTGTGAGCGCACACGAGGCAACAATGGGACACGGATCGAACGGATTGGACAGATCAGGGCGGATTTTTCTCTAAATCTGTTTTTATCCGTTAAATCCGTTCGATCCGTGTCCCATTGCTGCCATTCCAGCACTTTCATCAGGAGTTGCCTATTTTTGCAACCAATTATGGCAAGAGATCTTTTTCACGACTCATTTCGCCGTGCTTTGGAAAAAGACGGCTGGACGGTGACGCACGACCCGTTTCCATTCCGCGTGTTGGGCGTGGAAGGGGAAATTGATTTGGGGGCGGAAAAAATTATTGGGGCAGAAAAGAGCGAAGGCGGGCATATGAGGCAGATCGTCGTAGAGATCAAGAGTTTCATTGGCGCATCTTTCATGCGGGATTTTCACGTTGCAGTGGGCCAGTACACCAACTACAAGATTTTCATTGGCGTAGCCGAAGCCGAGCGGCAGTTGTACTTGGCTGTAACGCAGACTGTTTTTTCGCGCCGTTTTACGATTCCCGGTGTACAGTTGGTGCTACGGATTGCTGGAATCAAAGTCGTCACTTTTGACGAAAAAACTGAAACAATCACGTCATGGGAAAATTAGAAACAAACCGGGCTGCCATCCTGTCCATCATCGAAGCACACGCCAAGTTGAAGCCCGTCAACTTGGAAAATGTGGACAACCAAATCATCACAGATGAGCCTCGCGGTCACTATCAGTTGGTCAGCCTCGGCTGGGAAGGGCGCGGGTTCAGTTATGCGGTGGTCTATCATTTTGACCTGAAAACCGATGGCAAAATCTGGATTCAGGCCAACAACACGGACATAGACGTTGCCGAAGAGCTCGTCGAACAAGGGGTTTTCAAAGAAGACATCGTGGTCGGGTTTCAACACCCGGCCTATCGCCCCTACACTGGCTATGCCGTAGCCTAAAAACCCGCACCTCGCACCATGCCCACCTTCACCACCTACCGCGTCGCCGCTGGCGACACCCTCTTCGGCCTCGCCCGTCGCTTCGGCATGACGGTGGACGAACTCAAAGCAGCCAACAAACTGACTTCCAACAACCTCAGCGTTGGGCAGACCCTTCAAGTGAAAGGTGCCAGCAGCAGCAGCAGCGGAAACATCACCGTCATCAAGCCCGTGCAACCCAGCCCGACGCAGCCCACAGCGCCCACGCAGCCCCCTTCAGGTGCAGCCAACACCGCTGCTTTCACCACCTACCGCGTCGCCGCTGGCGACACTTTGTTTGGTGTCGCCCGCCGCTTCGGCATGACGGTGGATGAGGTCAAAGCGGCCAACAACCTGACTTCCAATAACCTCAGCGTCGGCCAGAGCCTGCGGGTGAAAGGCGCAAGCGGCGGCAGTGGCAGCGGCGGTGCCGTCAAGCCTGTGCCACCTGGCCCGACCCAGCCCACTCAGCCACCTGCCAACAGCGGCACAACGGTCGGATATCTGGCTGCTCGTCAGGGGTTTGTACCCGATGTACTGCAAGAGGCGGGCTTTCGCCGCTACATCCTGCGGGTGCGGCTGTTGAGCGGTGGTACGGTGGTGGCCAATATGCGCGACAACCTCACCGTGTCGCGCCACATGGTGTACCCCAACGGTCTTTCCTTCGCCGGGCAGTCGCACATGGTGCTTGATCTGCCCACCATCCAGTCGGTCGGGCTTACACAAAAACAGGCTATTGCGCTACAATACGTCAGCACCCACGAGGGTGGTTTTGATGCCATCAACAGTTTCGACAAGGCTATTTTTTCCTACGGATTCATCCAGTTCACCGGCGCAGCGGCAGTGGGCGCGAGCCTCAACCGCGTGATGGCGAGCATGAAGGCCAACGCACCGGGCTTGTTCAGCAGCATTTTCCAGCGGGTGGGCATTGACTCGGCGAGTGGGCAAACGACGGTGCGCGACGAAGCGGGCGCAACGCTCAGCGGCGACAGTGCTTGGCTCTACATCCAGCGCAACGTGCCGCTGTACGGGGCTTTCATACAAGCGGGTTTCGAGCCGCAACTCATCCGCGAACAACTGCGCATGGCCAACGAACTCTACGTACAGCCTGCACTCAATTTCAAACTTGACCTGAACATAGCAGGCGTTCGCATCGTGGTGCCGCGCTTGCGCGACATCCTGACTTCCGAAGCCGCCATGACCATCGTCGTCGCGCTCGCCATCAACCAAGGCAACGGGGGCATGAGCCGCATCGTAGCTGATGCGGTGGCGCAAGTAGCCGCTCAGCAGCGGCTGAGTTCGCTGGCGGCTTTGCCGCAAATCAATGAGCGGGCCGTGTTTGATACGGTCGTGGCGAGCAGTACCGACGAGCGGGTGAGCAACCGAGTGAACGGGGTGGTGCAGGCAGGGCTGAGTTTTGGGAAGGTTTAATTCTACTTTTTCAGATTAAGTATAGAAAGTATTCGTTCAAATCTGTGCTGCTTGCATCGGTGTTATCTGTGTGCTATTGAGCAACGTATTGGCACACAGATGCAAGCAGCACAGATTTCGTAGATTTTCAAAGTGAAGAAGTAGAATTAATCCACCAGATTAAACACGCCCGCCAAATTTCTTCCCAGCCCATCGTAGTCCAGCCCGTAGCCGACCACGAATTTGTCCTCGATATCGAAGCCCACAAAATCCACCGGGACAGGAAACTGCGCGGCATCGGGCTTGCGCAAAAAAGTGACGGTGCAGATGGAGGCTGGGTTTTGCTGGCGCAGGTAGTCGATAAAAAAGTGCAGCGTCCGGCCCGTATCCACAATGTCCTCCACCACCACCAAGTGACGCCCCGTGAGGTCTTTGTCCAAGCCCATCACCGTCTGCACATCGCCGGAAGAGCGGGTGCCGACATAGGAGGCCAACTTGACAAAGCCCACCTCGCAGTCGCTTTTGAAGGCCCGAATCAGATCGGAAGCGAACACAAATGCACCGCTCAAAATGCTGATGAACAAGGGGTTTTTTCCCGAAAGGCGTTCTGTCAGGGCTGCGCCCAACGCACTGACACGGGCCTGTACCTCGGCTTCGGAGAGCATCGGCTCAAAGCGCAGATCGCGGATTTGGATGAAATTTGCGGAGTCGGAAGTCGATTGCATAGTCGGTGTTTATTTTTCAGCAAAAGTAGTTTATCGTTTTTACCCGCCGAAGCCTTCTCGTCCGCCAAAGTCTTGACGTAGGAGGAAGCGTAGGCGGGCATCGTTTATCCTTCATAGTTCCTCGTTCGATATGTCGCTTACACTTCGCGTTTTGACCCAAAAATCCGAAATGCTGCCCCTGCTGCCGCTCATCCAACAACTCAGCCCGGCTGTGACAGCGGAGCGTTACGCCCACCTGCTGGACGATATGCTGGCGCACCGCCACCATCCGGTAGCCGTGCG